>CAZHXC010000442.1:0-3452 GCA_964536145.1 uncultured Spirochaetales bacterium
TATGTTTTGATAGAGATCGGGGTATTCGCTTTTTACCGGCTCGGAAGACGCGAGCCTTCGAAGGACGAGCTTTGTCTCGAGCAGCTCGAGAACCGTAAAGGGATCACTTTCTCCCGCCGCGGCCTCCCGGCCGAGATAGCTCCGCTTTATCAGACGCAGATCTTCAGCAAGCTCGGTTCGCGCGAGGCGCTCTGCTTCAACATCGGACTTGAATGACTCGAGCGACAAGAGCTCCCGGGCGTTCTCCTCAGCTCTCGCCGTCAACCGGTTTATTTCCGTGTTGAGGAGGGCAATCCGTTCCTGCCGTTCCCGGTTGGTGGAGACCTCTTCCGCAAGTTGAGATTCGAGCTCATCAATGCGGTTTTCGAGGGCGGGTACTTTCTCCAGTTCCCGTTTGGCCGCCGTGGTCTGCGATTCGAGGCCGGCTATCCGGTCCCGCAACGCCGGAATCCTTGCGATCATTTCAGCGTCCGACGCCGCCTGTGCCTGCAGCGTCTCGAGCTCATTGTTCAGTTCGGCACGGACCGCTTCGAGCATTTCGGGCTCCGTCGCCTGCAGCTCTACGAGCTCCTGGAGATTCCTGATAGTTGCAAGATCCTCCTGTCTGTTGATCTCGTAACCCGCCTCCGTGAGGTTTGCGGCAATCGGTTGATCCGCTATCGGCGACATTTGGTCAAGTGCTTCGCCGTAGAAACTCACCGCCTGAGTATAGTCGCCCGAGCGGTAGGCCGCGTTTGCTCTTTCAACGATAGCCGTAATCTCCGCAGACTCGGCTTCCGCCTCCAGCCGCTCCATTTCCTGAAGCCGATCGTAGCCGAGCCCAAAGGCCGGTATGCTCGTTAATGCGGCAACGTAGAGCTCCCTGGCGCTCGCATAGTTGGCATTCACGTATTGCTCGTTTCCCTGCTCGATCAGGTCGGTTGCCGCGGCAAGCATCTTTGCCGAGTTGATAAGGGAGCGCGTGTCAGGGCTCGCGGCTCTCCGCTGTTCGGCGATGAGGTCTTTTAGAGAATCGATAAGAAAAAGCTCAATCCGACGCCGTTTTCCCACACCTTCGAGCGCAATAACATCGGATTGATTCAAGTAAGCCTCGAGCTCGTTGAGACTCGCAAGCGCCTGATCGAGCTCCCCGGCGGAAAGGTGAGACTGCACTGCGGTGTAAAAGGAAAGAATCTGATCGAGCACCAGTTGTTCGTGCTGCTGCTGTGACCGTATGGATTCCAGCTGCCGGAGCGCGTCGACCCGTTCGCTCTCTAATGCCGCTTCCTTCTTCTGAAAGTCTGCGAGAAGTGAGGCCTCCTCCCGGGAGAATTCTTCCTGCAACAGGAGCTTCTCCTCTTCCGCGGTGCTGAGCGCCGCCTCGTACTCGGAGGTGAGCTCGTTGAGCATCTCCTGCTGTTCTTCAATTTCCGCCTGGGCTTCCGCCCTAACGGCGGCAAGCTCCCGGTCGAATTGGGCCTGCTGTTCAGCCTCGAAACTCTCGAGCCTTGCTGCGATGTCACTTTCGGAAAGACCCTCGCTCTGCAGCCGCGAACGTTCCGCCTCGAGTTGCCGCATCATGGCGGCTTCAAGCTCCGCCTCCCGCTCGAGTATTTTTGCTTCGGCTTCAGCCTCGAGCTGTTCACGCTCGCTGTTCATCTCCGCGAGCCGGTCCTGAATCTCGCTAATAGCCAGTTCCTTTTCGCTCAAGCGTTGTTCCGATTCTTCTTTGAGTGCGGCGAGGAGTTTGCCTTCAGCCGATTGAATACCCACCCGGCTTGTGACAATTGACGCTTCGCTCCTGTCGAAGTGGTTGAGAAGGAGATATCCTCCCGCCGCCACGATGACAATCGCCGCAAGATTGAACAACAGCGGCAGCACCCCGCCCCTTTTTTTGGGGCTGAACTCGAAGGTGCCCGGCTCAATGACAATTCGATTCTTTTCTACAATTTCATTTATCTGGGAAAGGATCTTTTCGCGGTCATCCGGAGATACGCCGAGGTCTTCCTCGTCGCCCAATTCATCGGGCTTTACTATCCTGAGCTGTTTTTGTGCCTGTATATAATTGAGTGCCTTCTGATAGAGTCCGCTCAAAATCGCGCCTTCTCGCAGGTCAATGCCCTAATAAATAAATGGTAAGCAAAATAGCGCCACGCTGTCCAGCGCTTTTATTTTCTTGTGGCAACCGCCGGCCCGTACCACCGCACGCACAATTGACCTGCCCCGGGCGTCGATATAAGGTAGAGATTATCATGGGAATTCGCGCAAAGATCGTGCTGATCGTTCTGCCGCTTATTATTGCTCCATTATTGTTTACCGCGATAGTATCGGGACTTTCGGCGCGAAACGGTATTACTACCATTGCGACCCAGTTTCTCCGTTTCAAAAGCGAAGAGCTTGTCAGTTACGCCGCCAACCAATGGAGCCTTCTGGAAAACAACCAGCTCGAGGACAACGTCTCGTTTGTGGAAGCGGCAAAAGCGGCGGTCCAATCCTTTGCCGTCGGTGTCACGAGAAGCAAAACCGAGCTGATTTTTGCCGCGGCCCCCGATGGTACGATCGAGATGCAGACAAAGCCATTCGAGCTCGTGGAGGGAGAACGGGGAAAAATTGCCGAGCTGGCAGCCGAAGGTGTGGAAGGGTGGCGCGAGATGACCATCGGCGGGGTGGGAAGGGTTGCAAACATCATGAACTTTGAGCCTTTCGGGTGGCATATCTTTGTTACCGAGGAACGGGCGTCATTCTATGAGGCGATATACGACATTGTCTTTCAGGTGCTGGTGATTCTCTGTATTTCTCTGGCCGTCGCGTCGCTCTTGCTGCTTCTGTTTGTCGGTTATCTCACACGGCCGCTGAGAAACGTAGTGACGGCCATGACCGATATCATCACTACAAACGACCTTTCGAAACGGGTTGAAGTTATCTATAAGGATGAAATCGGCAGGCTCGGTCATACGTTCAACATCATGGTGCAGGAATTGCAGAGCGCCTATGACAACATAAAGGGGTATGCTCTGCGCGCAGTCGTGGCCCAGATGAAAGAGCAAAATCTTCCAGAAATACGTTCCAAAGGATGTCATAGAGCAGTTCTTTGCCAACCCGGAACGGATGCTCATGGGTGAAGACCGGGTACTCGCGGTGCTCTTTTCCGATATTCGCAGCTTCACTACCATTTCGCAAAGAATGCGACCTGATGAAATGGTGGAGTCTCTCAATCAGTATTTCACTCTGATGGTTGACACGATCATGTCACGAAACGGCATTGTGGACAAATACATCGGTGACGCCGTCATGGCGTTTTTTGGTGCTCCGGTGAGAAGAGAGGATGACGCGCTGCAGTCGACCTATTCGGGGTTGGAAATGCTCGAAACATTACGTGATTTCAACCGTTGGCAGGTGCAGAAGGGAAGGCCCGAGTTCACCATCGGTATCGGTATAAACTACGGGGCAGTAACGGTTGGAAACATTGGCTC
>CAZHXC010000443.1:0-3451 GCA_964536145.1 uncultured Spirochaetales bacterium
GAGCGGATAGGGGCGGTGTTTGACCGAACAAATACACCGGTATCAGGACACTAGGGTACGGAGGACGGTATGACGGACCAGGCCGAACAATTGCGGCAGATCATGCGGAACAGGAATGGGAACAGCCATGAGGCCGGCGGAGGCACACGGATCATCGCGGTTTCCAGTGGAAAGGGTGGTGTGGGGAAGACCAACCTCTCGATTAATCTAGCGCTTGCCTACGCCGATCTCGGCAAAAAGGTGATAGTTCTTGACGCGGACCTTGGGCTTGCGAATGTGAATGTCATCCTTGGAATTATACCAAAATACAATCTCTACCATCTCATCAGGAAACAGAAGAGCATCAAGGAGATAATCCTCGATACCGGGTATGGAATACAGATTGTCGCAGGGGCGTCAGGATTCTCAAAGATAGCGAACCTTTCCGACGAGGAACGGGAGCATTTTATTGATGAACTTGCGGAGCTTTCTACTGCCGATGTGATCATAATCGACACGAGTGCGGGAGTCTCCAGCAACGTGCTCGACTTTATCGCCGCAGCCGACGATGCCATCATCGTCACCACACCGGAACCGACGGCAATCACCGACGCGTACGGAATTGTGAAGATCATTGCTACGGAAATCGACTATCTCAACATCGGTCTGAAACTCGTTGTCAACAGGGTGAAATCGGTTACTCAGGGGAAGAAAGTCGCCGAGCGGGTGATAAGTATTGCCGGGCAATTCTTGAACCTGAAGATCGACTATCTTGGATACGTGTATGAAGACTCAACTGTCGGCGAGGCGGTGCTCAGACAAAAGCCTTTTTTCATCGTAGATCCCAAGTGTAAGGCTTCCATCTGCGTAAAACACATAGCGAGCCGGCTTGAAAAGGTGGATTATAAGGAGGGGGGAGGATTGTCGGGTTTCTTGCGCAAGCTTGTCGGCAGAATGTCGTGAAAAGCGTGCAAGACGCCGTCAACAGCGTCAACTTGACGACACGTATCTTTTACCATACTCTAAACTCAGAGGCGATGTACGTTTTTCGTATCATTGCTTTTGGGAGGGTTTTGCTGTGACGTTCCACTGGAAAATTCCTGCGGTGGCCGCCGGGGGAGCTTTCCTTTTGTCATTATTGGTCGGCATTATTGGTGGTGTTACATTCGGTACCATATTACTGCGCGCTTTTATCTGGGCGCTCACTTTTGGCGCATTAGCCTTTGGCGCAGATATGCTTTTCCGCAGGTATATACCCGAGTTTTACTCCGGCGAGACAGCGACTCGGGAAGGGGAGGAACGTACTGTCGATATCACCCTCGATGAGGAAAACCCCGTGGAAGCGAGGCGTTCCGCTGACGAGGAGGATGAGGATTACCCGGAAGCATCAGATGATTCAGATTTTGATTCCACGGATTCCGATATTGGCGATGAAGAGGAAGTAGGAACTCCTGAAGCGGAGCCGATTGATGAAACGGTTGCCTCGAGCCCCACTGTGGACGACACTATGGAAGACAGTGAGAGTGATGATATTCCGGAAGGCGATCTTGCTGATTTTAGTTCGCAGCGCGATGAAGATGCCGGGACCGGCGACAGTGACGATGCGCGTAGTGACGCGGGCGGTTCCGGCGACGGAGTGGTTCCAAACGTTGATGTTCTTGGGCTTGAAGAAGACCCGGAGACGATTGCGAGGGCGGTGAGATCATTTATGAACAGAGACCAGGAAGGATAGCGTATGGCTGAAAAGCTTTTCGAAAACCGGACCGAAGAGGAGCTGTGGGCACAGTACAAGAAGACAAAGAACCCAGAGATCCGGGACAAATTCGTTCGCCAGTACGCACCTCTGGTCAAGTATGTCGCCGGAAAGGTAGCTATCGGCATGCCCCACAATGTCGAGTTTGACGATCTTGTTGGTTTTGGCGTGTTCGGACTCTTTGACGCTATCGAGAAGTTTGATCCGGAAAAGCATGTGAAGTTTAAGACCTATGCGGTTACCCGGATCCGGGGCGCCATATTTGATGAGCTCAGATCCATCGATTGGGTTCCGCGCTCAGTGAGACAGAAGGCCCGCGAAGTTGAAGAGACGGTGAGAAGGCTCGAATCTTCACTCGGCAGGTCGGCCACAGACAAGGAAATCGCAAAAGAGATGGGGGTCGGGCTTGCGGACTTTCAGCGGCTCATGCTCAAGATAAGCGGTACCAGTATTCTGTCTCTCAACGACGTGTGGTACACCGGAGAGGACAACGACAAGGTTTCCATCGTGGAAAGCATTGAGTCACCTCAGAGTCTCAATCCTGACACGATTGTCGAGAAGGACGAGATCAAGCGTGTCATCATAGACGCCATCAACGAGCTTCCTGACAAGGAAAAAAAGGTACTCGTCCTCTACTATTACGAGGACCTTACGCTCAAGGAGATCGGCAAGGTGCTCGAGGTCACAGAATCGAGAATATCGCAACTCCACACAAAAGCTATTATGAGACTTCGCGCCAAACTGACGAATATCAAGAAAGGAATTATGTAAGGCGGATTACAGGATGGTCACTATACAGGATCTCCGGGAATATATGCGCGAGCGGGCTACAGACGACAGGGCCCGAAGGTCGGTGGAGGTCACAGCGCCTACCATCGAAGAGGCCCTGAGTGAAGCCTCGGTCGAGCTCAATCTGCCGTTGAAGAAACTGGAGTATGAGGTCCTCGAGAAGGGAAACCGCGGAGTATTCGGTTTGAACAAGAAGGACTACGTTCTTGCCGTGTATGAGGCCGACGAGGAAGGGGGCGGTGAGGAAGAAGAAGATCTCGGAATCGATTTCGACCTTATCGGTGCCTCCGACAACGTTGAGCAGGACCAGGACGGGGCGGTGATCGTGAAACTCACCTCAGACGGGGCGTTGCTGCGGGTCACTCCTCCTACCGGAAAAGGGAAGAAGGCGCAACACCGGAACGCCATTGAGATGCTCGAGCGGCGCGGAGTTGAGAATTACGATGACTCGCTCGTTGCCCGGGTCGTCAAGCAGGCGGACGGACAATTCGTACGGGTTGGTGAGTTCTCTTACAACCCTGCGAACGACAGCGTTCTTGCAGTGGATATCGGCGAACGCGAAATGAAGGCGACTCTGACGGTACACAGACCCGGTCCCGGGGGAATTGATCAGAGCGCTGAATCGATTAGGGCGTTTCTCGAAAACAACGGCGTGACCCATGGAATCAAAGACGATGTCGTGCAGGAACTGGAGTTGAATCCGGTGTACGACCGCCCGGTGCTCGTTGCCGAAGGCACGCATCAGAAAGACGGTGATGACGCCAAGATAATCTACAACTTTGATTTCGACCGTTCCAACATCAAGTTGAAAGAGAAAAACGGCCGTGTGGATTTCCGCGAAATGAACCTCATCCAAAACGTTGTGGAAGGACAGGTGCTCGCCAAGAAGGTACCCGCTGAAAAAGGTACACCCGGCAGGACTGTTACCGG
>CAZHXC010000444.1:0-3446 GCA_964536145.1 uncultured Spirochaetales bacterium
GAGGTGAAGTCCTCGTAGAGAGCGAACCGGGACGAGGCACTACATTCTCCGTCTATTTTCCCGTGAGCGCAAAAGAAGCACCGGTGCACCATGAGCCGAGCTCAGATATTCCGCAAGGCAGCGAGCGAATTCTTTTTGTCGATGATGAGCCGGCAATTGTAAAACTTACCGCAACCTATCTCGGGCGGCTGGGTTACAAGGTGACGGCGGTACAAAGATCCCAAGAGGCGCTCGAATTGTTTCGCGGCGATCCTCACCGTTTTGATCTGGTGGTGACGGATATGACAATGCCGCAGATGACAGGAGATGAGCTTGCAACAGCAATGCTTTCAATTCGCGCCGATATTCCGATTATCCTGTGTACCGGCTACAGCAGTCAGGTCTCCGAACATCAAGCCGCGGAAATTGGAATCCGCGATTTCGTATTAAAACCGTTTACACGGTACGAGATGGCCGCCGCCATTCGTCGTGCGTTGGATAGTTGAGGAGCGTAAGATGCAGATAATAGACTCACAAATACATCTCTGGAAGGGAGTCAAACTGACCCCGCCGCACCGGCAAATGGACAGTTTTACCGTGGAGGATGCGCTCGCCGGGATGACGGAAGCGGGAGTTGACGGTGTAGTGATCCATCCCCCTGAATCCCTCGCGGACAAGATCGATGTCAACGGGATAGCGGTTGACGCAGTGCGCCGGTACCCGGAGAAGTTCTGTATCCTGGGCAATCTTGATCTCCAGCGTCCTGACGGGCGCGAGAAGGACCTGGTAATGGGAGACGCGATGTGCGAGTGGATCGGCTGGGATCGTTCGGAGTAACGCGCGCCGGCCGCCTACTCTATTCCCGGGCGGGAAGGTCTCTTGTGAGAACACGGGTGCTCTGCCCTTCGTTGTACCAGAGGATAATAAGGCCAAGTGACGGCTCGACTGTGATCGAATCAAGAAGGTTCTGACGGCCGGTTGGCGGTACCCCGCCACGCCCTCGGACCTCTGCGATCATTTCGGCGATGATGTCGTCCATTTTCTATCTCTCGGCAGAGCCCATACATTTCTCAACCGGATCGTGCTGGGGGGGCTCCATCTCACAACAAAAATTGTGCGTGCAAGTTTTCACGTGTGCAAATAATTATCTATAGCGCATACAGTTACAAACCGAATCAGATTGGCACATAAATTGCTATTAGAACATCAACATTATTCTGGGTTGATCAAATCGCGCTCACGCGCGAGGTCATGATTACGCAATGGAGGAGATAAGAAATGTTCAAGAATCTGAAGCTCGGAGTGAAGATGACCATCGGGTTTGGATCGGTCATCCTTCTGGTGCTGGTGGTCGGTGGACTTGCAACGATAAACATGCTGCAAATCCAAACCGAGTCGAATTCGCTGAGAGACGAATATATACCGGAAACGAGGATTGCGAACGATGTTGAGCGAAGCGCATTGCTCACTATGTACAATATGCGTGGATACGGTCTCAGCTTCCAACACGACTACAGAAAGGAAGCGCTTTCCTACATCAATGACCTCCGCGGTCATCTGAAAGACGCGGAAAGACTTTCGAACGAATATGCCGATCTGGTAAAACTCAAAGAAGGGGTGGACGTCGCCAACAAAGAGCTCAACGAATACACGGCGATGGCTGATACGACGGAAACCATTATCGGCCACATTCAAAGTGAAAGAGACGCCCTCGATCAATCGGCAGCGGAATACATGAGTTCCTGCGCAGCATTTCTCAATGGTCAGAACGAGAAAATGCTCGCTGAAATTGCAGACGGCGCCGGTCAAGCTGCGCTTTCAGAGAGGCTTCAAAAGATCACGCTCATCAACGACATCATCGACGTCGGTAACGAAATACGTATCCGGGCCATGAAATCTCAGATGCTCGCCGACTATTCCATTATGGAAGAGGGGCTCGCGATGTTTGACCAGGTAGATGCAAAGATGACCGATATTCGTGAGATTACCTACCTGCGTGAAGACCTCGCCGAGCTCGACTACATACAAAACGCCGGAAACGCATACAAACTTGGTATGGAAACAATACTCGATTCGTATCAAACGCTCGCACAGCTGAACGTTGACCGAAATACGGCGGCGAATGAAGTCCTCGCCGCGTCAAAGAATATCGCCCAGGCAGGCATCACCACCTCACAAATGATCGCCGACCGAGCCGCCGTAAAAGTGAACACTTCCGTTACCGCGGTAGCTATCGGGCTCGCGCTGTCACTGCTGATTGCAGTAGTGCTCGCCGTCTTCCTGACACGTATGATCACGAAGGCATTGGCCAAAGGGGTGGACTTTGCCAAGAATATCGCCCTTGGAGATCTGGACACAAAGCTTGATGTGTACCAGAAGGATGAGATCGGCGTACTCGCAGACGCGCTGCGTGACATGCAGAAGGCGCTGCAGTACAAGGCGGCACTCGTTGAACAGTTTGCCGAAGGCGACCTTACCGCGGAAGTAAAGACCGCCTCCGAGAAGGACGGTCTTGGCAAATCACTTGCTTTGATGAAAGAAAGCCTCAATGACCTTCTCTCTCAGGTGCAGATAGCCGTTGAGCAGGTTACCACCGGTTCGACACAGGTCTCGCAATCGAGTCAACAGCTGTCACAGGGCGCGACGGAACAGGCAAGCTCACTTGAAGAAATAACGTCATCACTCAACGAGGTGAACAGCCAGGCGCAGCAGAACGCGGAAAGCGCAACCGAGGCCAATGCGCTGGCGAAGAAAGCGTCTGAAGACGCAACCAACGGCAATGCCAAGATGGTGGAACTCAGGAGCGCCATGACCCGGATCAATTCGTCATCTGAAGAAACCAAGAAAATCGTCAAAGTGATAGATGACATCGCCTTTCAGATCAACCTGCTTGCGCTCAACGCAAATGTTGAAGCCGCGAGAGCCGGGAAATACGGCAAAGGATTTGCGGTTGTGGCTGACGAAGTACGTAACCTCGCCGTTCGTAGCGCTGATGCGGTGAAGGAAACAACGCAGATGGTCGAAGAATCGACCAGAAATATCGAGGAAGGCACCCAATCTGTTGAGACAACAGCCGAACAGCTGGAAGCGATTGTTGACGGAGCAACAAAAGTAGCGGATCTGCTCGGTGAGATTGCGCTTGCAAGCAAAGAGCAGGCACAGGGCGTTGAACAGATCAACAGCGGAATAGAGCAGATCGATGAAGTCACGCAGGCAAACACCGCGAGCGCCGAGGAGAGCGCCGCGGCTTCCGAGGAGCTTGCATCCCAGGCGGCGCAGGTCAGAGGTATGCTTGCACGGTTTAAGCTTTCCGGCGCCGCGGGCAGCTCCGATCGGGCAACCGAGGAAGACCACAAAGATGAGGATGCACGCGAAGAGGCGGCCGCGCAAAAGATACTACAGACGGCCGGAGGTAACGGCCACGGAAATGGGCAGCGAATGCCCGCACAGGTAGGCGAAGCCTACGA
>CAZHXC010000445.1:0-3441 GCA_964536145.1 uncultured Spirochaetales bacterium
CGGTTTTGCTTATCATTGCGGACAGACTTTTAGTAAATTATGGCACCTGCAATCTTACAATCGAAAAGGACGACGAAGAACATACCATAGAGGTCGAGGGCGGTCAGGCGCTGTTGTCATATCTGATCGACGCGGGTTATGAGGTCAATTCGTCCTGTGGTGGAAGAGGCACCTGCGGCTACTGCAAGGTCCGAGTACCTGAGGGCGGCGGTGAAATCCTGCCAACCGAAGAGATCTTTATGAGCCGCGCTGAGAGGGCGAATCACATGCGTCTCGCCTGCCAGTGCAAAGTGAAAAATGACATGAGAATCGAGATACCGAATTTTCTCGAGATAGTGCGCGCAATGGTTGCAAACAAGAATTTTGATGCCAAAAAGCGCTGGCTTGTCACAATTAAATAATGAAAGGGGTCAACACCATGGAAGACACTGACAAGCTTCCCGAACTGATACAGAAGTACAGAGATGAGAACGGCACCGTCATCGGCCTGCTGCAGGACATTCACGAAGCCTACGGATACCTTCCTGAGGAGACACTGCACCGTGTTTCAGACGAGATCGAAGTGCCGCTGAGCACGCTCTACAGTCTTGCCACGTTTTACTCGTCCTTCAGGCTCGAGCCGATGGGGGAGCATCACATTCGCACCTGCGTCGGTACCGCGTGCCACGTAAAGGGTGCGCCGTTTGTCGTAGAAACAATAGAGAGGGAGCTCGGCATCAAAGCCGGTGAAACGACACCTGACGGCAAGTTTACCTTTGACACGGTGAATTGCCTCGGCGCCTGTGCGCTTGCGCCGCTGGTTGTCATTGATGATGAATACTACGGAAAGATGGACCAGAACAAGATTAAAAAGTTGCTGGACAATTTTAGAAAGGAGTCCGAATAAATCGAGGATATATCGCTCCATATCATGGATATCATCGAAAACTCGATTGCCGGCGGTGCTTCTGAGATCGTCGTACGGTTTGAGAATCCGACCCCGGATCAGCTGGCAATTACGATATCCGATAACGGCTCCGGGATGAAAGCGGAGATCGCAAAGCGGGCGATGGATCCGTTTTTTACTACAAAGAAGGGAAAACATTTCGGTCTGGGCCTGGCCCTGTTCAGGCAATCCGCCGAAGAAACAGATGGTGTTTTTGAAATGAAATCGAACGAGCGTTCTGGGACTGAGGTATGCGCGGTATTTCACACCGGACATCCGGACATGAAACCTTTGGGGGACATAGAGGGAACAATTACCCTCCTCCGGGCGTTTCATCCGGAGGTAGAGTTCAGATTAGAAGGAGAAGGGTATGAGACTAAAGCCTGAGGATATAGATAAAATTGCCGAGCGTATGAAGGCGGCCACAGTGGCACGCGACGGAAAAGCCGATGCGGCGGGTGCGGTCAAAACCGGCGGGACCAACGGGTCAAGCCACGTGTATCGGATGAGCATGATGATCTGCGCGGGGACCGGGTGTGTTTCCAACAAATCCTTTGAGGTGAAAGATGCGCTCGAGGCTGAGCTGGAGAAGCACAACCTGGCCGATGAGATTGAAGTAGTGCCCACCGGGTGTCAGGGTTTCTGCGCTCAGGGTCCTATCGTCCTGATCAAGCCCGAGAACATATTCTATCAGCTCCTGACGGTGGATGACGTACCTGAGCTCGTTGAACAGCAGTGCGTCAAAGGGAGCCCTGTCGAACGGCTGATGTACAGACCTGATAAAAAAGCCGACCCAATCCCAAAGGTTGACGACATCCCCTTTTTCAAAAAACAGCAGCCGGTCGCCCTTGCCAACCGCGGCAACATAGATCCTGAGAAGATAGATGAATACATCGCCCGCGGCGGCTACAAAGCGCTGGTGAAGGCGCTCACTGGAATGACGCAGGATGAAGTGATAGAGGCGGTAACCGAATCCGGGCTGCGCGGGCGCGGCGGCGCGGGATTCCTCACCGGAAGAAAGTGGCAATTCACAAAGAGCGCACCGGGAGAGGAAAAATATGTCATCTGCAATGCCGATGAAGGCGATCCCGGGGCGTTCATGGATAGATCGGTTGTTGAAGCCGATCCGCACGCAATCATCGAAGGGATGTGTATTGGAGCGTACGCCATAGGCGCAACCGTCGGGTTTGTCTACATCCGAGATGAATACCCCCTCGCGCGGCGGAGGATCAACATCGCCATCGACGCCGCGCGAGAGTATGGACTCCTCGGTGAGGACATCCTTGGTACCGGCTTTGATTTTGAGATAGTGGTGAACCGTGGGGCAGGCGCTTTTGTCTGTGGTGAAGAAACGAGCCTTATCCACTCCCTCGAAGGCAACCTCCCGGAGCCGAGGGTCAGACCGCCCTACCCGGCAAACTCCGGCTACATGGGCAAACCGACGAATATCAACAACGTCGAAACCTGGGCGAACATCAGACATATCATCAACCATGGTACCGGCTGGTTCTCATCAATCGGCACCGAGACAAGCAAGGGAACCAAGGTGTTTTCACTTGTCGGCAAGGTCAACAACGCCGGATTGGTGGAAGTACCGATGGGTATTACCTTACGAGAGATGATTTTCGAAATCGGTGGCGGAATACCAAACGGAAAGAAGTTCAAGGCGGTCCAGATCGGCGGTCCTTCCGGCGGCTGTATCCCGGAGTCCCTGTTAGACCTTCCCATAGACTACGAAACGCTGAAGCGGGAAGGCGCCATTGTCGGTTCCGGTGGAATGATCGTCATGGATGAGGACAACTGCATGGTGGAGGTGGCAAGATATTTTCTCTCCTTCACGCAGCAGGAATCCTGCGGGAAGTGCCCGCCGTGCAGGGAAGGAACCCTTCACATGCTCAATATCTTAGACGATATCACTCACGGCAGAGGTGAAGAGGGCGACATCGAGCTCTTAGAACAAATGGCAATCCGGATTGCAGACGCCTCACTCTGCGCATTGGGGCAGACGGCGCCCAATCCGGTGCTCACGACAATACGCCACTTCAGAGATGAATATGAAGCTCATATCAAAGAAGACCGCTGCCCTGCGCACGAATGCAAGGAGCTCATTTCCTACTCAATCGATCCTGAGAAATGTACCGGCTGTACCATGTGTTTCAGGAACTGTCCCGTAAATGCAATTTCCGGTGAACGAAAGCAAACCCACGTGATAGATCAGGAAATATGCATCAAGTGCGGCATGTGCAAAACCGTGTGCAGATTTGATGCGGTAAAGGTGGAATAACATGGTCAAAGTCAAAATAAACGGCAACGAACACGAGTTTGAAGAGGGCCTTACCGTCCTCGAAGCGGCGCACCGCGTTGGGGTCTCGATACCGACGCTCTGCCATAATGATTACCTGAAACCCTACGGAGGCTGCCGGGTCTGCCTTGTGGAACAGGTGGGCCGCCCGACATTGGTTCCCGCCTGCAACACGGTGATCACAGACGGCATGGAAATCGTCACCGAATCCGAA
>CAZHXC010000446.1:0-3416 GCA_964536145.1 uncultured Spirochaetales bacterium
TCGCAACTCACCGATAGAACAAGAATGATCAATACCAAAGCCGACTGAAATGCCGGACGCTTCATATCGCCCTCCTCCAGGCGGTCGTTCTGCTCGGGCCGGGAGCGTGATCGTTGATTTGCGTAGCTGGAATCTTTCTGATATTGCCGCGGCCGCGTTAGCTATACATCTCCTGTAACTACACTATCAACTGCCCCGGTTACCGGGTTTTGCTTTCACAAAATACCGCTGTAGTAAGTCTCTCCTCATGTGCTCCATTTGTCAACGAAGGAAAGCCGCATCAACCGACAGCGGATTTGCTAAGCCTGTGAAAAAGGATCTTCGATTCGTATTCCTGAATAATACTCTCCCGTGTTAAGATCTTCCGAATAGATCGTATCGCATTGAGCATATTCGGCGTTACTCACGATACAGGCATTCCAAAAATTGATATTATAGGTCTTCTTGATTTCTACCGCCCTTCTAATCATTGCCGGGGATTGATGTACTACTTCCATTTTCTCAAGGAGGTGCAGCTGTCGCAAAATAACCTCCTCTTTTTGACCGAGCTTACTCATAGCAACATGGGCGTATTCCTGCAACACTTGGGTAGACACCACGCCCTCATTACTTTGCATGAGTTGAGAAATGAGGCTTACGCCCATTTTTTGTTTATCAGGAGTCCGTTTGTCGTTGGCATATATCAATACATTTGTATCGATAAAATATTTTGGCATCACGGCACCTATCTTCGCTTGTATTCTTCGTTTCGATTGAAGCGATATTCAGGAGGAGATTCTCCCGCATGGTGGATGCAGAGCTCCTCGAACTCTTCGGCTGCCGCTTCTCTGTTCATTTCGTTGGTAATCTGTTCGAGATACTTACGTACAATATTGTTAAGCGTTGAATTATGGCGTTTGGCGTACTCACGCGTTTTCTTTTCACCGAGCCGGGCGGGTGGCTCCTTTTCGTTCGGCGTGATTGATCGGGTCCAACTATGTGTTCTACGCTTTCGCCAGCGCCTGTTCCAGATCCGCAAGAATATCGTCTATATGCTCAATGCCGATGGAAAGTCTGATGAGGCCCGGCGGTATACCCGCGTCTTCCTGCTGCTCCTCAGAGAGCTGCGAGTGGGTTGTGCTCGACGGGTGGATGGCAAGACTTTTTGCATCCCCCACATTGGCGACGTGCGAAAGAAGCCCCAGGGAGTCGATGAACTTCGCCCCCGCGTCACGACCGCCGGCAATCCCGAACACTACCATTCCGCCATAGCCCTTCTGCAGATACTTCTTGGCATTTGCCGCGGAGGCGTGATTAGAAAGCCCGGGAAACCTGACCCACTCCACCTTATCATGAGAGCTCAGGAACTCTGCCACCTTTGCAGCATTCTGACAGTGACGCTCCATTCGCAGTGCCAGGGTTTCGATGCCCTGGAGAAACATCCAGGCGTTATCCGGAGATATACAGGCGCCTAAGTTACGGAGCATGATGAGCCGCATCCTGACGATAAACGCTACAGGATTGAGGTCACCCAAACCTGTGGCCCAGACAAGATCGTGATAACTCTTATCGGGCTGTGAATACTGCGGAAAGCGGCCGTTGTTCCAGTCAAACCTACCGGCATCCACGACTATTCCGCCAATACCGGTGCCGTGCCCTCCCAACCATTTGGTGAGCGAATGCACCACCACGTCCGCGCCGTAGTCTATCGGCCGCAGGAGATAAGGCGTAGTGAATGTGGAATCGACAATGAGCGGACATCCCGCCTCATGAGCGATATCGGCTATCGATTTGATATCCGGCACGTCCAGCCCCGGATTGCCAATTGTCTCGATATACACCGCTTTTGTTTTGTCGTTTATTGCGTTTCTGTACGCATCCAAATCCAGCGGATCGACCATTTTAACGGTAATGCCAAACTGCGGCAGTATGCTGTCAAACATGGTGTATGTTCCGCCGTAAAGGGCCTTCGCGGCGACAATCTCGTCACCTTGACCGGCAAGGTTTATAATCGAATAGAAAATAGCCGATGTCCCGGATGAGAGAGCAAGCGCCGCCGCTCCTCCTTCGAGCTCGGCCATCCGCCGTTCAAGGAGGTCCTGTGTCGGATTCATGATCCGGGTGTAGATGTTGCCGGTAGTTTTCAGAGCGAAGAGATCGGCGGCGTGCTCGGTATCGTCAAACTGGTAGGCTGTGGTTCTGTAGATAGGCGCCCCGTGAGCTCCGGTGGCCGGATCAGGGGTTCTCGCCGCATGCAGCGCCTTTGTTTCAAACTTGTATTCCATTATTTATTTCCTCCGTTGTTGTGGCGCCGCACGGATTTCCGTCGTCGCCGCGATGCTACTCTTCCCAGAGCGATAGATACCGCTCTCCGGTGTCACAGAGCACGGTGACAATCGTCTTTCCCGCCATGAGCGGGTCAAGAGCCACCTTCACCGCGGCCGCGACATTCGCACCGGCGGAAATCCCTACGAGGATTCCCTCTTCGGTGGCAAGACGCTTTGACATGTCAAAGGCCTCTTCGTTATCGATTTGAATGACATCATCGAGGATCGAAGTTTCGAGATTCGCGGGGATAAAGCCGGCGCCGATACCTTGAATCTTGTGGGATCCCGCTTTGCCGCCGGAGATAACCGGTGAATCCTTCGGCTCAACCGCGATAACCTTGATATCACCATTCTTCTCTTTCAAGAACCTGCCGACACCGCTTACCGTTCCACCGGTGCCCACTCCCGCAACAAACACATCCACATTACCATCGGTATCATTCCATATCTCAGGACCCGTGGCGGAGTAGTGGATTTGGGGATTTGCCGAGTTTTGAAACTGCTGCGGCATAAATGACGGTTTGTGTTTGGACAATAACTCCTCGGCTTTCTGCACCGCTCCCTTCATGCCGTCACCTGAAGGAGTAAGGAAGATCTCCGCCCCAAAACGGGCAAGCAACTTGCGCCGCTCGGAGGACATGCTCTCAGGCATAGTGAGCATCAGCCTGTAGCCTTTTTGCGCACACACAAATGCAAGACCGATACCGGTATTGCCGCTCGTCGGTTCGATAATCACCGTATCCGGCCCTATCAGCCCCTCCTTCTCGGCCTTCTCGATCATTGAAAGGGCAATCCTGTCCTTCACGCTCGAGCACGGATTGAATGACTCGAGCTTCCCGAGCACCCTTGCTTTCCTATCGGCTAAGTCCGATACATCGACCAACGGTGTATCGCCGATAAGCTCCGTTATGTTTGCAGCGATTTTCATGTTTTCCCCTTTACATCTTTATATACCCAATTGAATTGGTCATGATTAATATACCTCATATGGCTGGTTTTGGCAATAAGTAGCTATTCCCGACGGTTTCGAGGCGCCGGAGGCGCCTCAGTGTACTTCGAAGTCCTGTTCGAGCTTTACGGTCTGGAGTATGCCTCTGCTGTCGGCGAGGT
>CAZHXC010000447.1:0-3409 GCA_964536145.1 uncultured Spirochaetales bacterium
CAGCCACAACCGTGGGTGAAGGCTGCAAAGCAACCACCACGATGATAGCGAGTACGATGAAGGGAAAGCCTAAGAGGGTGTCGATTATCCGGCCGATAAGGAGATCCGGTAGTCCTCCCGAGTATGCCATGTAGGTACCCGTCGGGATTCCGATGAGACACGCCGCAACAACCGAAAACAGTGCGACGTAAAGGGTCACCCGGCCGCCGTGCAGCACCCTGGAGAAAACATCTCTGCCAAATCCGTCGGTACCAAACAGGTGGGCGGAGGAGGGCGGTTGTAAACGTTGGTCTATCCGCTGCTCGAGGGGATCGTAGCGCGTTATGGGGCCTGCAAGGGCAATCAGAATGATGAAGGAAATGACCAGCACGGCGGCCGCGGTGGTTCCGGGGTGACGTCGCAGATAAGCTATCATGCCATGTATCACAGGCGGCTCTCCAATCGCTGTCTTGGATCGAGGAGCCCGTGCAACAGGTCTACTCCGATCCGGATTATCAGAAAGATAGCTACCAGAAGAAACGTGTAGCTCTGGATAACCGGAAAATCTCTCGCAATCGCAGCCTGCACAAGACCCCGCCCCATACCCGGCAGGCCGAAGACGGCCTCGAGCACAAGGGTGGCCCCCAGCAAAACACTCACATGAGTGCTTGCAACCGAAAGCGCAAGCGAGGCGACAGGCGGCACTGTGTGACGAAGGAGAAGTGAGGAAGGAGGTACACCTCTCGCCCGTGCTCCAAGGACGAATTGCCTGTGAAAGGTTTCAATAACGCCATTTCTCACAACCCGCAATAGATGGGAACCGTACTCAAAAGAGAGGATGAGCACCGGCCAAACCACAAGGTGAAAGTGCTCGGTAATACTCTCGGTTAGCGCAAAATACATGATTGGTGGTGACCATTTGAAGACTCTCAAAAGACCGAGCAAGAGGACAGATGCGGCAAGAATATTCGGTATGGATAAGCCAATGAGGGTGAAAGGTCTCAAGATCCGGTCCGGGAGGCCGCCGGGACTGTATCCGGTGATAAAACCCAGCGGGATAGACCAGCAAAAGGAAAGCAGAAGTGTATAGCCGGCAATGAGTAGTGTGACCGGAAGTTGTTTTGCGATGAGAACGCCGATGTTTTCCCCGGTCTCAAAGGAGCGCCCTCCAAAACTTCCATCAAATAGCGCCTCGAGCCATAACACATACTGGAGATGAGCGGGCTTGTCGAGACCGAGCTCGTTGCGTAAAGCGTCCCTCATCTGCACGGAGTGCGGAGTGTCTGCAAGTATTGTCATTACCGCATCCCCGGGTAGAACGCGCAGCAGGAAAAAGACCGCGACTGTGGCGAGAAAAAGAGTTGGAATGCCGGCAAGCAATCGCTTGAGAAAATATCCCATTATTTTTTGGAGTTTATTCGACCCATACCGTGGCGAAATCCGTGTGGGTGTGGGCGTCTTCTATCGGTATAGGCAAACCCTTCACATGACTGCGATAAGGGATCACATACACCGCTTCTGCAATAGGCACGATATAGGTCATCTCGTAAAAGAGATACTTTTCTATTTCCCTCCAAAGCCGGATTCGCTGCTCCAACGATGTTGCGTTATTGAGCTCGAAATAGAGCTTGTCGACCTTGCGGTCTTCATGCTTTGCGTATGCATCGGGGTTCTGCCTATACCGTCCGTAGACTGAAACAGTGCCCTCGGGAATAGGAGAGGGGGTAAGCCTTCCCTGCTGACTGTCGTAATCCAGGCTCACCCGCGCGCGGTTCCATTCACCCTCATCGACAATCCGCAGCTTGAGATCCACACCAAGCCCGGCAAGCTGTGCCTTGAGAAACTCCCCGGTGGCCGGGTTCAGGCCCCGCACCACGTGGTCCATCGAAAAGCCGGCGGCGTAGCCCGCCTCTGCCATCAGCGCGCGCGCCTTCTCCCTGCGCACATCAAGGGGTTCTCTGTCAAACTTCGGCCAGTTGATGAAGTACCGCAGCACCGGCAAATCCGGAGGGCCAAGATCGGGGGTCGTCCAGCCATAACCGCCAAGAGCGGACAAAATCGCCTGAGGCTTGTCTATCCAAAGCGCTATCGCCCGCCGTATCCTCGGGTCCTGCCATGGGCCGTCTTTGAGCACGTTGAACGCGAGCCGGAAGTTTCCGCCGTCGGTTTTAGCAAAAAAGACATTTTCTCCTAGATCCCTTTCGTAGCCTTCTATGCGTTCGGCTGAGAGGTAGTGGCCCTGGCCTCTTGCGCCGCCGTCGAGCCGTCCGGTCCTGAAGGCGATGTCCATTGCAAACGGATCGGGCATAATCACATAGTCGATGCGGTCAAGGTAGGGCAGTTGTCTCGCCCGCTCATCAACTTCGAAATAGCTGTCGTTTTGTTCGACACGGATATAGCTACCTCGCTCGTATTTAGAAAATGAAAACGGGCCGACACCAACGAGGCCAACATCGAGCGGGCTCACGCTCACATTGCCGGCGGTTATTTCCGGTTCCATCAGATGTCTTGGATGGGCAATTTTGAATCTTGGATTTGCCAGTATTTCCGGGAAAAACTGGTTTCGCTGTTTGAAAGTAAGACGTATCCGGTTGTGTTCCAGCAGTTGTATGCTCTCTATGTCACCGAGCTCCTTCGCAAAGTATGCAGGGGCCCGGGTTCTTCCCTTTGACGTCGCTCCAAAAAAGACAAGTTCAAACCAGAACTTCACGTCCTCGGCGGTGAACTTGACGCCGTCATGCCAATATACGTCGGTGCGGAGTGTAAATGTCCATTCGGTGAACTCGCGGTTGGCCGTCCAGTAGGTAGCAAGGTAGGGGCAGACGTCGTAGGAGTTTTCGCGGCAGCGCATAACCAGGTTTCCGGGCCCAAAAATCGCCCCGCCAACATGATGCAGCGCAATACTGCTTGTGCGCATCGAATCAAAGCCTGCAGGAGGATCACCCCTGTTTGCGAGAGTAAGGACTCCTCCGTATTCGGGAGTACGGGAGTATACCACGGTGATCCCGGCGGCAAGACCGATGAAAAGGAGAAGCAGGACGCGCCTCGCGGCGCGAGGTGTATTGCAGAATAGGGTGTGAGGTGTCATTGGCTGATGATGAAGCATAAGCGGCGGGCAGTTCAAGGGGCGGGAAATCACCCGTGCCTCTTCTGTGATAAGAACTGTACCCGCCGCCTGTGAGCGGCCCGCGGTTTTGGATACCACCGGCGGTCCGGGAACGTATCCGGCGACCTCTCCGATCGCCTATAAACCAAATCTTGAGCTTATGGGCCTGTCTATAAACCGCTGCTTTGGCACCCGCACATACGAAAAACCCCTATCGTGTAATGACTTACGTTCTTGGTGTCGTAAACGTTCGTCATTCCCAGCAAGGTTTTGGGGGCTCAACACAGCAGCCGTTTGAACTCCGGGTGTAATGGATAGAGGTAT
>CAZHXC010000448.1:0-3385 GCA_964536145.1 uncultured Spirochaetales bacterium
GCCCGGGGGCTTGCAAAGGCAGGGGCCGCTGTCGTCCTGAATGGCCGGGACGGCAAACGTCTCGATGAGGCTGTTGAAACCCTGAGGGACAGCGGATTCAAAGCTCACGGCAGGCGGTTTGACGTGACCGACGGCAAACAAGTAAAAACCGCTGTTGAGGAAATTGAAAAAGAAATTGGTCCGATATCGGTCCTCATGAACAACGCGGGGATTCAGCGACGTTTCTCGCTGGAAGAGTTTCCGGAAAGCGAGTGGCGTGACGTGATCGATACAAACCTGACGGCAGCGTTCCTGGTTGGTCGCGAGGTTGCCAAAGGCATGATCCGTCGCGGTCACGGGAAAATCATCAATACCTGCTCGCTTATGAGCGAGATTGCGCGTAGCACCACCGCGCCGTACGCGGCGTCAAAAGGCGGCATCAAGATGCTCACAAAGGGCATGGCTACCGACTGGGGCAGATACAACATACAGGTGAACGGCATTGGCCCGGGCTATTTTATTTCGGATATGACGCAACCGCTTGCGGATGACCCCGAGTTCGACGGGTGGCTGAAAAAGCGGACACCGATGGGGAGATGGGGTGATCCCGAGGAGTTGGTCGGCGCCGCGGTGTTCCTCGCGAGCAAAGCCTCGGATTTCGTAACCGGCCAGATCATCTATGTGGACGGCGGAGTGCTTGCGACCATCTAGTTGGAGGCCCGGGACTGACCGACCGTCTCATGGCGACCGGCGGTCCGTGAAGCTGTTGTAGACCGCGAGGGAGACCGCGGCCAGCCCTCAGTCGGTCTCGAGCCTTCCGTCGGTGACTTCCTTTGCCATGATGGCCATGGTGTAGGGTCCGTCCGGCGAGGAAACATCGGAATTGTCGAGCGAGAATGCATCGGCATCATCCACGTACTCCTGGTAAAACAGCCTGTCGGATGCCGACCGGAAGGTGTGGTTTGGATTTGTCGGGTCCAGGCCGACGACGCTGTAGAGAAGCTCCCTGGTGGTCATAGGAATGCGGGTACTCCCAAGACCGAGCTCGGCGAGCAACCGGAAAATCTCGTCCCGTCCCACGAGATCGTAAATAATGTCGGTGGCGGTGTTGTCACTGATGATAATCATCAGCATGGCGAGATCGTGCAGCGTCGGCTCAAGTCCCTCATCGAGTGTTTTCAACACTCCTGAGCCGGGTACGCGCATCCGGTCGGTCAGCTTGATGCGCCGGTCCGGATCGAGCTCTCCCCGGTCAATCTTGCGGTACATTGCCGTCAGTAACGGCACCTTGAGCGTGCTCGCGGTAAAAAAGAGCTCATCTGCGTTGTGGACGATCTCATCACCTTGAAAGTTCAAGAGAGAAGAGAAATGGAAAGATATTGATGAAAACAGCGACATTTTTTATAGAGGAGCAAATGGAGGTTATATTAGGATAATGTCCGGATCAGTTTCCGCAGAAGAAAAGCTTCAAGCAGTGGTGAACGGGGCTCGGGCGATTTTGGCCGAGAAGAGTTTTCCGGAAGCCGCGCGCGCGATTTTCGATCGCTGCCGTGAAATGACCGGTGCGGTCTCAGGTTATGTCGCGCTTCTGAGCGACGACGGTGAGGAGAACGAATTGTTATTTCTCGAGGCCGGTGGCAAACCGTGTTCGGTGAGCCCGGACCTGCCGATGCCTATTCGCGGACTACGGGCGACTGCGTACAAAACCCACAGAGCGGTGTTCGAAAACAATTTCATGAAGAGCGAGTGGGTCCGGTACATGCCCGGAGGCCACGTGAAGTTGAAAAACGTCATGTTTGCACCGCTCAACCTTGACGGCAAAACCGTCGGGCTCCTGGGATTGGCCAACAAACCGGCCGATTTCACCGACGACGACGCTGAGATCGCATCCGTTTTTGGAGAACTGGCGGCCATCGCTCTGGCCAATAGCAGGTACCTGGACATTCTCAGAGAAAAGAATGTGGCCCTCGAGCGGGCTCTCGGTGAAATCAGAACCCTGCAATCAATATTGCCTATCTGTTCACACTGCAAAAAGGTCCGCGATGATGAGGGTGTTTGGTCACGTCTTGAGGCGTACATCTCGGATCATACCGATACGAGTTTCACTCACGGCCTCTGCCCCGATTGCATCAGAGAATTATACCCGCAAGAAGCTGATGAAATAATCGATCATCTCAACTCATCCGATTAGCCTCCGCACTCTTACTTGACAGAACCCTGAGATTTATCGACAAACTATAACCACGTATAAGAAAAGGAGAGCTCCATGAAATTGACAAAGCTCGAAACGTTTATTGTGAAAGTACCCCCGCCGGGATACGGTGGAAGTTACTGGTTCTTTGTGAAGCTCTCGACTGACGAGGGCGTGTACGGCTGGGGAGAGACCGCCACGTTGAGCGTGTTCTATCGCATGCAGAAAAGTTATGTGACCCTGCTGGAAGAGATTTTCGAGGCGCATCTGAAAGGCGAAAACCCCCTGGATAGAGAGCGTTTAGGTAAAAAAATCTATACGGCACTTTGTGAGCGTCACACCGAATACACCACCATCGGGCTGATGAGCGCGATTGATCTCGCCCTATGGGACATCGCCGGAAAGGTGTGCAACCAGCCGGTGTACAATCTCCTTGGAGGAGCGTTCAGAGAGAAGGTGCGGAGCTATTCCTACATTTACGGTGTGGCCGGCGGCGGCTCCGAGCGGCCAAACTGGATGGATCCCCAATGGTTTGCGGAAAACGCCCTCCATATGGTGGAAGAGGGATTCACCGCGGTCAAGCTCGATCCTGTTCCGCTGGTGCACTTCGAACCGCCCCTTGACGGGCGCGAGGGTCTTGACCGGCAGGCGTTGAGGTTCAAAGGGCTTTACAAAAACCCCTACAACATGACCCTGGAGCAGTACAGGTCTGTGGAAAACGTCATCGGGGCGATCCGTGATGCTCTCGGCGACCGGGCGGATATCCTCATCGGCACCCACGGACAGTTCACCACCGCCTCGGCAATTCGTCTCGCGAAGGTGCTCGAGCCGTTCAATCCGCTCTGGTTTGAGGAGCCGGTTCCTCCTGAGAACACAAAGGAGATGGCAAAAGTCGCGCGGAGTACGACCATTCCGGTGGCCACCGGAGAGAGACTAACCACCGTTTTTGATTTCACCAGGTTGCTCGAAGACGGCGCGGCGATGTTCCTACAGCCCGATCTTGGCGCCTGCGGGGGCATCAGCGAATGCAAAAAGATCGCCGCCATAGCCGAAGGTTATTACGCCCAGATGGCTCCGCATGTGTGGGGCGGTCCGGTCATTTCGGCGGCTGCGCTGCAGATCGATGCTTCCATACCCAACTTTCTCATACAGGAGAGTATTTACAAGGGCGGCGGTTTCTTTGACGAGCTACTCGTCGAGCCGCTCGAGTGGGAG
>CAZHXC010000449.1:0-3367 GCA_964536145.1 uncultured Spirochaetales bacterium
GCCGACAATTTCCGCCAATGACCGTCTTCATGGGGTCGCTTTTTTCAGGGGAGTCATATCATTATTTACAGCTTAAAAAACGATCGTGCTGTGAATGATAGGTTCAGAGAGACGGCGAATATTCCCAAATGCATATCAGTCATAACATACGGTGAATTGGTATATGGTGCTATGAAATCGCGGCATGTAGAGAGAAGTTTAGCCACAGCGTACCGAATTGCAGAGCTATTTCCAATCATAGACGCAAATCGATCCATGATGGATCTTTTCGGAGCGATAAAAAGCAAATTAGAGCGCCAAGGCAATATGATTGACGATATGGACGTGCTGATTGCGGCCACCGCGCTCTCACATAATCTGATATTGGTTACTAATAATACAAGTCACTTCAGTAGAGTAGATGATTTACGAATAGAGAATTGGACGGAATAGAAATCCGGCGATATATCAAACGGTTGCAGCAGATTTGGCGCGCAATGGTCAGTGCGGGCTTCTATACCTACTGACTATCGGCAATACGATCAGAGTCATCTGTCGGAACGTCGGCAACGGCCGCAAGAGCTTCTGCAAACGCATTCGGATCGTAACTGGCCGCGGCCTTTTTGAAAAAGTCCCGGGTTTCCTGCCGGATCACTTCGTTATTCACCGAAGAAACGATGAAGCTGTTTAGAGAAATACCTTCCTCTTTTGCCAGCTCCTTGAGCCGCTCATGTATGTGGTCAGGAATTCTCACTTGAATTGTCTTCATACATCCTCCCTTATCCGGCGCAAAAACCCGCCCGGCGTTAGCACGTCAATACCGTATTTCAACCCCGGGTTCCTGAAGTCTTGGATATTGTGAGTGATAATTGCATCGGCATCAAAGTTCGCCGCGCACTCAAACACCATATCGTCATTCGCGTCTTTGAGATTCGGACGAAGTCGATAGTATACGGGTACTTCCACGGCGTGGTATGCCAAAGCTGAGAAGATTGCTTCGATCTGCCGGCGATTGAGTTCGGTTTTTCCGTCTTCTGATGCCCGCATAAGTTGGACCCGGTATTCAAGAAATAAAGCGACCGAAATACCGAATCGGAACCGCCGAAACGGTATTTCCGACAACAGAGCGAAGCTGGCGCCCCGGCGGCTGCGAACCGCCGCAGCCCATACACACGTATCCAATACCACCCGCATAGGTTTATATATACACCTATAGGTGCTTTTTATGTCAAGTTTATGGCAAAAGAACACTGGTTTTCAATGCAACGGGCAGCTCGCGTTGCCTCTTGTGAAGACTGTAAGACCGGCTTTCGCAGTAGGGGAGTCAAAACGATTGCTCGTACAACATCGTGCAGTGGTATGTGAAAGAAGTTCGATCCACGCTGCGAGCTCAACGCGCAAGCCCGCCGAGCCGGAATCGGCACGGAAGATTTGGCGCGATGGAAGAAGAAGGCCGCGTCGACACAGGCATCCGCCCAAAGCCACTTGTCAAGTCTATATTTATAGTATATATTTCACGATATGAAGAAAGCTAAGTTGTTCAAAAACGGAGAAAGCCAGGCAGTCCGTCTTCCTAAAGAGTTCAGATTCCGTGGCAAGGAGGTCTTCATCAAGCGCCAGCGGAATGCTGTTGTTCTCATCCCTGAGGAGGATTCCTGGGACACGCTGATAGAAAGCACCAAGCATTTCACCAACGACTTCATGGCGGAGCGCAACCAGCCGCCGGTTCAGCAACGTGAGAGTTTCGACGCATGAGATACATGCTCGACACGAACATCTGCATCTATGTGATCAACAGACGGCCGCCTGAGGTGTTCGATCGGTTCAAGAAGCACCGTGTCGGCGATATCGGCATATCATCGATCGTACTGTCGGAGCTCGTCTATGGCGCGGAGAAAAGCTCTAATTCGGAACGAAACCTTGCTGCCCTCAACGATTTCATCGTTCCTCTCGATGTGGCTGAGTATGGTCAGGAGCAGGCTGAAGCCTACGGACGGATCCGCGGCTACCTTGAACGTCGAGGGGAACCAATCGGTTCCATGGACACGCTCATCGCCGCTCACGCTGTGAGCCTTGGAGTTACGCTAATAACCAACAATACACGCGAGTTTAGCCGGGTGCCGGATCTCACGATAGAATCATGGATCTAAGAGGCACTTTGATATACGTCTCTACGCCGGCAAATAGCGTGGGTGATACACTAATCCCAAACTTCTTCATGGGAAAGCGCGGTTTCCTCGTTGTACGTTGATTCGGGCTCCGAGGCTAACTGGCCAATGAGTGAAACTCGTAGTACTTTTCTATAGAGAGAAAAGGAATACACATGGAATGGGGAGAGTATGTACAGGGCGCCTCTATAAACCGCTGCTTTGGCATCCCGCACATACGAAAAACCCCTATCGTGTAATGACTTACATTCTTGGTGCTCGTCCGAAAGGTGGGTTTTTCGATCCGTCCTACTGACTACCGGCAATTCGATCAGAGTCATCTATCGGAACGTCGGCAACGGCGGTAGGAAACGATGATGCTGTGAAGGATCACAACTCTTCGTCGCGGTCCTTAATCTCAAGTTTGAATTGCCATCCTTCGTATGTCGACAATATCCTACCGAATTGGTGCCACGTAACGGGTTTCCCGTCGATCACAAGTAGCGCCAGTTGTCCGTCAGATTCATCATCCCATTCTATCCGGCCTCGCGCCTCCATATCATCCAATACTCCCGGTGAGCCGTGAAACTCCTCAGTATCAATATGCTTGCGAGATAATGCCCGGCGCATTCTCCCGAGGAGTTTGTTGAAGAGTTTCTGAACTTCCGTGGGATTACCGCCAATTACAAATTGATAGCCGTAATCCTTTTCCGGTTCGAAAGACTCGATAGATACCCGGTAGCCGAATAAGTGAACGATAAAATCAAACGTATGCTCCTCGCCGTCAACATCAACAAGCAGAACAGGCGGGAATTTCGGATTCTTGAAATCAATGCCGATAGTGGCCGCCATCTCCTGATTGTAACAGTCAAGGCACAATAGCCGTTCAGAATTGCCGTCCTGATTGGCTAAATTCACCGCTCTCTCACGCAGTTCTATTACTTTCCCACACTCGTCACATCGTTGATACGAATTTTCGTTTTCCATATGCCACCTGTATCATTAATCAGAATAGCGGTGCATTTTCTCCGGGGAGGTCCAATCATGTATTCCTTTCGTATTGCGCCGGAGCTTCTCCAATGCTTGCTACAAGTCTGGGGAAAAGGGCCGCAGGGTCCCCGTTCTCGTAGATCTCAAGAACCTCGATTGTTCGGGAGATGGTGGAATCAAAACGTTCCAGGCGCAGAGATTCAAGGCGTGCTTCCAATCGGAATGTTCGCGGCTGCTCGTTCAATATCTTC
>CAZHXC010000450.1:0-3367 GCA_964536145.1 uncultured Spirochaetales bacterium
ACAAGGAGAAAGGACGTTTTGCGCTCTATATTTCTCTCGCGCAAAACGCAACACGGCTCCACAGGCTCACAAAAAAAACTGAAAACTCCGTTTCGCTGCAGCGCTTTGCGCAGCTGCTTCGTTCCCGCCTCAAAAACTCGCGTATTACCGCCGCGAACCAGATCGACAAAGACAGAATAATCAAAATCGAGATTACGCGCGCGGGAGTAGATACTGTCTTGTGGATACGACTGTGGAACAATGCCGCAAATATCATCCTGACCGAGCCTGACGGAAGCATCATCGACGCGTTCTACAGGAGGCCGGCGCGCGGAGAGATAACCGGAGGCACTTTTGCCCCTGATCTCGAAGACCGCCCGGTAAAGCAAACAAAAACGGAATATGCAGTCAGAGATTTTCCGGGCAACGGTGACCTCAACAGCCGGATAGAAGCGTACTACGCAGAACGCCGGGAAACGTCTGACATCAGCAGGTTGAAAGTGCGCCTCCGGAAATTGCTGAGGCAATCTGAGGCGAGGCTCCGAACGGCAATCGAAAAAACCGGCGAACGATTGGGAAACACTGAGCGCATCGAAAGGACCAGGCAGACCGGCGATCTCATTATGAGCAATCTGCACCGCATTTCTCAGAGACAGCGGTGGCTTACCGTGGAAAACTACTACGATCAGAATGAAACGGTGAGCATCGAGCTCGATCCGGCAATGAGTCCGGAAAAAAACGCCGAGCGTTTCTACAACCGGGCCCGCAAAGACGAACGAAGGCTCAATCTCGCCCGGGAAGAGCTCCAAACCCTTGAGAGCGAGCTCGCGGATACTCTGGAAAAGCTCGAAGCCGTAGAAAAAGAAGAGGACCCGGTTGCTCTCGAGCGGATGCTGAAAGCTGCTCTCGGCGGGAGCAGCCGGAAGGGCCAAAAGGAAGAAGAGAGCGTACCCGGGCTTGTTTTCCATTCAGGGCCGTTTCGAATACACCTGGGCCGTACCGCACAGGAGAACGACGCGTTGCTGCGCAACTACGCAAAAGGTAATGATTACTGGCTGCACTCCCGCGATACTCCCGGTGCATACGTGTTTATAAAAAGCATAAAGGGCAAAAGCGTGCCGCTTGAAGTCCTTCTCGATGCCGGAAATCTCGCGCTCCACTATAGCAAGGCGAAGTCCGCAGGTAAGTGCGACCTCTACTACACGCAGGTCAAATACCTTCGCAGGGCGAAAAACGGAAAGCAGGGTCTGGTTATTCCCACACAGGAGAAGAATCTGTCGATCAAGCTCGATGAAAAGCGGCTGAACAGACTGCTCAACCGATCTTGAGCCGTGCCTCCGGCAGGAAGCGATGAGGCGCAAAATGCCTGCGATTTGCAATACCGGAAACAACCAAGCATAATGTAGATAGACGGAGGGAAAGCGGAGTTTGTTAGAAAAGAGTCAGATTCGTGAACCGATTGTTCAGGGTATTTTTTATCCCGATACCCGTGATGAGCTAAAGGCTACGGTAGAACGGATTCTGCAAGAGACGGAAGACAAGTTCTCTATAGAATCCGGCGCCACTGCAATCATTTCGCCTCACGCAAGTTATGAGTTTTGCGGCACATATATCGGTTCGGCTTTTCTGGCGGCAACGGGGCGTGACGTTCAGACCGTCGTAATAATCGGGCCCGTGCACCGGGAGCCCGAGGATGCGATCTACCTTACAGAATCGAAATACTTTTACACTCCTCTGGGAAATCTGGAGGTGGATGAGGAGATTGTTTCTGAGCTCGAGGCTTCGAGCACGAGAATATTCAGAAACGACATCCCCCATCTGGAAGAACACGCCATCGAGGTACAGCTACCCTTTATTCAGTACTTGTTTCCCGGCGCCAGGATTGTTCCGATTCTTCTCGGCAGACCCACCCTCACAAACGCACGAATACTAAAAAACGCCCTCGACACAGCCTTGTCACAGAAGGAACCGGCTCTCTTTGTTGCATCTTCGAATCTATCGAGTCACACGGACAGGGAGACTGCCGCCCAATCCGTGAAGCGGTTAATCGATTTTATTGATAATAGAGATTGTGAAGGCTTACTATCGGCTTATCACAAGAAAGAGATAACCGCCTGCGGCAGCGGTTGTATCGCTGCGCTGATCTGCGGCACGCCGCGTACGGTTATCACCAGGCTGCTTTCAAAAACCAGCGAACAACTGAACACAGGCGGCTCCGCAAACATAATTCATTATGGAGCTATTGCCATGTATCCGTCCGGAGAGACTGCTACGTGATGACTGAAACTGAAAGACGCATTCTTCTAAAAACCGCCCGCGAAACTATTCATGCCCGGCTCGAAGGCCGTGCTCCACTGTACCCGGAGCCCACGGCCGCACTCCTTGAAAAGCGTGCGCTTTTTGTCACTCTTCGGACAAAGGGCAAGCTCAGAGGATGTATCGGCACCCTCGAGCCCGTCGCCTCTCTCATTGAGTCGGTGAAGGATATGGCCGTATCAAGCGCTTTCAAAGATCCCCGCTTTCCACCGATGCGACGTGAGGAGCTGGGGGACCTGACTATCGAAATATCGGCACTGACGCCTCTTGAGCAAGTACGGTCTTTAGATGAGATCGAAATCGGCCGGCATGGGTTGTATGCAAAGAAAGGCCCGCGGAGCGGCGTGTTGTTGCCCCAGGTTCCGGTGGAACAGGGATGGAACAGAGTGCAGTTCCTCGAACACACCTGCCGCAAGGCCGGGCTTTCTCCCGATGAATGGAAAAGCGGTGAGGTTAACTTCTACTCGTTTGAGGCGGAGGTTTTTGGGGAAGGGGTATAACCCGGCTCTTTAAGGAAACGCTCGATCGTCTGCGCGATTCTTTTTTTCTCAGACGGGTGAAACCAACAGGTATCGGGAAAACGCCTGAAAAAGGTCCTCTGTCTCTTGGCAAACCGGCAGGTATTTCTCGTGATCATATCGCGCACTCCGCTGACGGTGATACAGCCGGCCTGACGCATCTGGAGAAACTCTCTATACCCTATTCCCTGCATCGCCGGCGCACCCTCTGTATAACCGGCGCTAATAAGTGACGCCACTTCGCCAACCAGTCCGCGTTGAAACATCCCATTCACCCGTAGCTCAATACGCCGGTTGAGCTCATCACGCGGGCGGTCAAACCCGATCAGCAGCATGTCGAACACGTCTCTCATGCTGTAGGATACAGAAAAGCAGGAAAGCTTCTTTCCAGTAAGCCTGTACACCTCCAGCGCGCGCTTTATCCGGTAGTTGTCGCGGGGTGACAAACGGGCGGCGGTTTCCGGGTCTACTCTTGCCAGTCTGGCGTGGGCGGCGTCGGCACCTTCGGCCTCCACTTCCGCCTCGATCTGCGACCGAACAGCAGGATCACCCGG
>CAZHXC010000451.1:0-218 GCA_964536145.1 uncultured Spirochaetales bacterium
ACATCCGGAAAAGAAATTTGCGAAAAGGCGGGGGTGGATCCCTACGTTCGGATGAACGACCTTGCCCCTGATGATATCACGAAGGTCAGGCAGATAATCGAGAATGATTACAAAGTCGAAGGGCGGTTGAGAACCGAAACTGCGCTGAATATTAAGCGTCTTATGGACATAGGCTGTTATCGGGGCCTTCGCCACAGGAGAGGCCTTCCGGTGCGGGG
>CAZHXC010000451.1:228-1528 GCA_964536145.1 uncultured Spirochaetales bacterium
GAAAAAGACCGTTGCCGGCAAGAAGAAAGCTGCAACAGGCTAAAAAGGAGTAGGCATTGGCAAAGGTACGGAGAAGAAAAGAGAAGAAGACCGTATATGAAGGAAAGGTGTTTATCCAGGCCACTTTCAACAATACGATTGTAACCATTACGGATCTGAACGGAAACGCGGTCTCCTGGTCGAGTGCCGGATCCCTCGGTTTTCGTGGCGCAAAAAAATCAACCCCATATGCGGCGCAGACCACGGCTGAGACGGCCGCACGGAAAGCGATGGACCAGGGCCTGCGCGAAGTGCATGTGTTTGTGAACGGCCCGGGTGTAGGGCGGGAGTCAGCGATCCGTTCATTAGGCGCTCTTGGCCTGACTGTACGGAGTATAAAAGATGTGACGCCAATTCCGCACAACGGATGTCGTCCAAGAAAAAGTCGAAGAGTGTAGAGAGGTCGTATTTTTATGGCGAGATATACTGGGGCAGTGTGCAGACTCTGTCGAGTAGAAGGGAAGAAACTGTTCCTCAAAGGAGAGCGGTGTCACGGGGCGAAATGTGCGATAGCGAAGAAGCGCAATCCGCCTGGAAAAGGGCCGCGCACGAGAACGAGAAAGCCGTCCAATTACGGGATACAGCTTCGTGAGAAACAGCAGTTAAAACGCATCTACGGTATGCTCGAAAGACAATTCCACAATGTTTTCGAGAAAGCCGACAAGATGGGTGGGAAGACCGGCGACAACTTGATCTCACTTCTCGAGTGCCGGCTTGATAATATCGTGTACCGTATGCGTTTTGCCGCATCTCGAAGTCAGGCCCGGCAATTGGTCTCCCACGGTCATGTGCTTGTGAATGGAAAGCGCGTAACCGTGCCGTCTTACACGGTAAAGGAGAATGATCAGATCGAAGTTCAGGAAAAGAGCAAAAAACTGTTGGTAATCAAAGACGGCCTTAGGGAATACACCAGGTCCGGCGTGGTACCATGGCTCGAAGTTGATCCCGATAATATGACAGGTACCGTGAAAGCGATTCCGCGGAGATCTGATGTTACGGACATCGCGGGCATAAATGAACAATTCATAGTAGAGCTCTATTCCAAGTAGGAGGTACCATGGCGCGAAAAAACCTCTTGAAGGGATTTAAAAGGCCGAAAGGTATCACCTTCGAGCACAGCGAAGTAACATCAGATTACGGTAAGTTTATTGCCTATCCTTTTGAACGAGGATTTGGGACGACGATTGGAAATACGTTAAGGCGTGTTTTGCTTTCGTCTATCCAGGGGTATGCCATAACTGCGGTGAAAATAACTTCTTAC
>CAZHXC010000451.1:1548-3349 GCA_964536145.1 uncultured Spirochaetales bacterium
TGAGGAAGGGACGCCCCACCTCATATCGAGTGAGTTCGAGTCGATACCGCATGTAGTAGAGGATACACCGGAGATCATAAACAACTTGAAAAAGATCAGGCTGAAACTCCCTGAAGACACGGATCAAAGAGCTCTGATAGTCGAGTGTAGAGGTAATGGTACGGTCACGGCGGAGGCAATAGAAAAGGAATCGAATATTACGGTTCTCAACAAGGACCAGAAAATAGCGACCTTGAGCAAAAAGGCCAATTTTGACCTGGAGCTGCAGATTGACCTCGGCCGCGGTTACGTCCCCGCGGAGGTGAACGAGAAGTATATCGAGGTAGTCGGTACCATCCCGATCGACGCCGTGTTTTCGCCGATCCGCCGGGTGAAGTTCGAAACTGAAAATACCCGAGTGGGACAGCGAAGTGATTATGATAAGCTGGTTCTCGAAGTGTGGACCGATGGCACGATAGCACCGGAAGACGCCGTAGCGGAAGCTGCCAAAATTACGAAAGACCACTTCACCATCTTCATAAACTTCGATGAGGACGCGATTGGCGGTGAGGACGAGCTCGATGAAGAGGAAGAGAGGGTAAAGGCTATCCTTGATACACCTGTCGAGGAGTTAGAATTGTCCGTACGGTCGAGTAATTGCCTCAAAAATGCGAGCATAAAGACCATTGGAGACCTCACCCGGAGAACTGAAGAGGATATCGCAAAAACGAGAAATTTCGGGAAGAAATCGCTGCAGGAGATCAAGGAGAAGCTGCACGAGTGGGGCTTAGGCTTTGGTATGACCGATTACAGCTCGCTCAAGGAATCCAAGAAAATACAGCAGCAGCAAGAGAAGGAAGAAGAGAGCGATGAAACATAGAATCGGCTACAACAGAATTGGACGCAAATCGTCTCACCGGAAGGCCCTCGTGAAAAACATGGTTACGCAACTGTATCGGTATGAAAGGATAAAGACGACGAAGGCTAAGGCGCTGGAGGTACGTCGCAGGGCGGAAAAGCTGATTACCCGCGCGAGGGAAGACACCGTTCATAATAGAAGAATTGTGGCAAAGCTTATTCAGGATAAAGAAATTCTTGCGAAGCTTTTTACCGAGATAGCTCCCGCGTATGTTGACCGCCCCGGTGGCTATACGCGGATTCTCAAGCTTGGTTACAGGAAGGGTGACGCAGCAGAAATGGTGCTCTTAGAGTTGGTAGGCAACGATGAAGAACCTACTCCAAGAAGAAGGCGTGGCAGATCCTCTTCAACTACCGCGAAGGAGCCGGAAGCTGCGGCCAAAACCACGGACACCGCAAAGGATGAGACGGAGGAAGTGGCCGCTGCCCCGGAAGCGACGGCGGAGATTCACGGTGATGAAGAAATTACTGCGGGCAGCGTAGATACTACCGAATCGGATTCAGATACCGGCGCTGAAGAGCCGGCGAGTGAAGAGTCCACGTCTGCAGGAGCGGAATCCGGCTCCGAAGAAACACCGGAAAAAGCAGGTGAGAACGAAAAATCGTAATCGAGAACACCCATATCGAGTAAGAAAAGGCGTGCTGAGTGGTACTCAGGCGCCTTTTTTGCGTTTCATGCCGGCGGATTATGCGAATCGAGGCCGTCCCGCGACCTCCGGGCCGCCATTGAATGCGCCACCGATAGAGCATCAATTCTTGAACTGCTAAGCAATTCCAAATGTGGCGCATGACAATAAATGTGGAAACGAGAATCGAGTAGCATGTAACCCCCAAAATCCGAAAAGCAATACCAAAAGTGGCGTAATATGTTGCTCATGGGAGGAAATCATGTACCGAACGCATC
>CAZHXC010000452.1:0-3348 GCA_964536145.1 uncultured Spirochaetales bacterium
TACTCTATGCGATTCATCCAACTGCGGCGGCACCAAACGCCGCCAAGCTCGCCGAGCTGGTGGCCTGCGGGCTCGATTCTCCCGAGTTGAGCGCGCGGTTTATTGCCGAGGCGATCCTCGAACCGCTCGCTCTCTCGAGCACCTTCCTGCACAAGACCACGGACCCGGGAGGTGATCCAACCAAGACAGTATTCGAGGTCTCAACCCGGGAAGATACCGGGAAGGTATTGGATGCGCGGCTTTCCCGTCTGAAAGAACAGATTTCGGACACCGACAGCCGTCTGTTGAGCGGACCGCTCATGAAGCTTCCCGAGTCCGACTCATGGCCCGGACCGGCACTGGCTCGGGAGGGCGTAATCCGCGAGACGGTGTGGTACGCGAGCCGGAGAAACGCACTGGTGCGATTTGTACACCCGGATGAGGGTGCTCCGCCGGACCTCTCGGCTGAGCTCGAAGCAAGGGGGTGTGATTACGCGGTGTTACCTACCCTCGGCGGTAGCCAACCCGCGGACGCCGCAACCGCGCTTTGGCGTATTCCATCACCTGAACCGGGAGATACGCTCGATACGCTCAAGGACTACCTCGCCGCGCTGTTACTCCGGAATGAGCTCAAGCCTTCCAATCCGGCGGATGCGCCGATTATTCCCCGGGTCGGTGAGCTTCTCGGACGGTTAAGACCCGCTGCGTCCCAAGCGGCGCTTGCCACGTTTTATGCCGGCAATTTCACTGATCCGGCCATCCGGGTCGATGCCGCGGCGCGTCAATTGAAGAGATTCGACAGCTTGATAGAGGCCGCCGGGGATGTGCTACTCCCGGCACGATACCCTGAGTTTCCGCGTATTGCCCCTCGCAACTACCGGCCCTCGGCACGGATCTACCAGCAAATACTCGAAACCTTTGTCATTCCGGGAAGCCTCCAGATGAGCCAGGCGCGCGGCCTGGGCCCCGCAATTGAAGGGCTCGCCGTACCGCTCGGCCTTGTGGAGGTCAGACGGAGCGCGTATACCTTCTCCCCGGACACCGCAGATAACCCGCTCCTGGTGTTCTTCTTTGGTCTCTTGAAACCCTCGCAATCCGTTCCGTTTTCCGATGTCATGGAGCAACTGACGCGCGGAGTGTTCGGGCTCCCGAATGACACGGCTCTTTTCCTCATCGCCTCGCTTGCCGCCGGAGGTTTGATCACCGTGCGACGCTCAGGACGTGCGGTGCCTCTTGAGTTTCTCAATCTTCAAACCATCGAGAAATCCCAGGATATCGCGCTTGGCGAGTTGATTGGGGAGCGGGACCGGTCTACCCTGCTCGGCGATTGTCACTTTCTCTCTGTTTCCGAAGAGCACAGCCCCTTTGGGCTCCGCCAGCAGAGAGACGCATGGAAAGAGGTGATTTCCTTCCGCGCCACCGCCGAACAGATAGCTTCGGAAACCGCAGCGCGACTCTCAGAGAAACGGCAGTACTCGTCGTTTCGCGGTTTCCCGTTTGCGAAATTTCAGGAAAAGCTCGAGGCGCTGCAAAAACTGGCGCAGGAGATCCGCGTCTCCTATTCCGCCAAAGAGGGCCTGGAAAAGTTTCTCTCGGCATATCGTTCGAGTGGGCTCGAGAGCTCGGATATCGCGCTACTCAAAGCGCTCAACCGGTTCCTGAAAAAGGATGCGGATAAGTTCATCTTTGTCCATCACTACATGCGTCATGCGGCGGTAGAGAAAGCCGCGTCCGTTGACCCGGGTCTCGAGCGGCTCAGGATGCATATCCTCTCGCTCATCGACGATCCGGTACAGGGCGTGCTCCGGGATGATTGCAGTGAACTTGACCGGCTGTTTGCCGAGTTCCGTGAATCCTACTGCCGGCTCTACGCCGCCCGGCACAAGCGTTTTTATGACGCCAGGCGTCCGCCTGTCCCATCAAAGAACGCGGAACGGGCCCTCGTCCTGATCCGTCGGCTCGCCGCCGTGCAGGAGCTCGACCGGCCGGCTTCATACGACCGGCTCCTCACGGCCGTAAACCCGGACTCAGTTGAGCGATGCAACCGGCAGGTGCGGGAAGAGCTGATGCGCTCCCCTGTCTGCGGCTGCGGGTTCCTCCCGGATCAACCGACCGGTGAGGCCTCGCGCCCGGATATTGAAACCGATATCGATCGCGTGTTGGGAGAGTACCTCGATATCCTCCGTTCTCCCACCCTCATCGAGTCGCTGGGCCGTCACGCGTATGCGATCCGGGACCACCGTCCCGCCGCATCGACGCATCTTGATCAGCTGCTCACCGCGCTGCGTTCGGATACGTTGACCCCCGCGGCCCTGCTCTCAAAGCTCGATGAACAGACGGTTAAGGAGATTTCAGAGGCGTTGAGCGGAAGCGTCACTTTGCGGCGGATTAACCTGGAGGATCTTGTCAAACGGCTCGCCGGGCGCAGACTCCCGCTCCCCCACATTCAAAGCATTATTGCCGACTGGCTCGGAGAAAGCAGGGAGGGTGAGATCGTTGCAGTGGATTGGAGCGGTGCCGGGGCCGTAATCGCTTCGGGCAGCGCGGCCGCGACGAACCGGAGAGACGAGAACGCGCTGGAAGAAAATGTCCAGGCCGCTGCTTTGCATAACGACCTTTCCCGGATGAGCTCATCAGAGCTGGCACGCTTCATTGTGACCGAGCAGTTCCATACATCGATGATCGAAAACGCATGGCGAATGCTGACCGAGCGTGTCTTGAAAGGCGAGGTTTTCGACCCCGCAGCCGAAGGTGCATCCCGGCACACGAATCCGGAACTGGCGCGGCGGATCGAAGATCTGTTCGATACCACCTGCCGCATCGCCGACGCTCTGAAGCGGCCGTTTCCGGACCGTCTCCTGCTCAGGCTAACCGCGGAGAGACTGCTTGGGGAGCCATGGTCCGGTTCAGAGCTCACAGAACGCGCGGAGGAAGCGATCCGGAAGACCGCCTCGTACGGGGAAAGCTGGCTCGCAGGTTTGGATCCGGTGGCGCCGGTCGACCTGTCCGGCAATCTTCTTCTCCTGCTCTTCGACGGGATTCCGCCGGACGTGTGGCTCGCGGTCCTGGACATATTCGAGGAACACCGATCTGCAGGGGAAGCATCCTCCGCGGTGGAGACAGGTTTTACCCTATCCTGGGGCCGCCTCGATACAAAACCAAGCACAATTCCGGCGAGCGAGCGGCTGTTTGGATTGGAGGATGATCCGGTTGCGGCCCTCGATGCCCGGGGGATTCCATATCTTCTCCTCAACAACCGGGAGGAAGAGTCTCTTGATGCCTGGTTAAACACCCCTCTGCGGCCACAGGAGGCTTCCGGCACTTCCGGGATGAAGGTGGCTTTTAACTGTGGCCCCCAAATAAGTACTG
>CAZHXC010000453.1:0-3317 GCA_964536145.1 uncultured Spirochaetales bacterium
TAGCCGCCAGTGCGAGATGCTCTCTCGTCCGCCCGATTCCGAGGAGATAATTGTTTGAGGTTTTCTCCAGGAACTCTTCATCTACCACGGTTCCCGGGGTGATAATCTGCACCACCCCACGTTCCGCCAGTCCCTTGCCGTCCCGGGGGAGTGAAATTTGCTCACAAACCGCTATCTTCTTGCCTGCTTTGAGCAATCTGGAGATATAGTTAGTCGATGCGTGGTAAGGGATACCGCACATGGGAACACCGTTGCGTGCGGTAAGCGTCAGATTAAGAATCGAGCTGACTTCTTTTGCATCCTTTTCGAACATCTCATAAAAGTCGCCCATTCTGAAAAAAAGCACAGCATCGCCGTGTTCGTGCTTGATACGACGATACTGTTGCATCATCGGCGTGCTCATCACCTCGCCATGGCTTTCAGCCTGTTTACCACCAGATCGGTGATATCGACCTCCTGGCTCCACCAGATGACGCTGATGTCGTTGGCATCGAGTACCAGGGTATACCCCTCGTTTATAGCTACGTATTCGATGGCTTTCAGCATATCCAACGCGATGTCACCGCCTTTGAGGAACTCATTCTGAACGATCTCTATTTCTTCAATCTTGATTTCCTGCCACTGCCTGATAAAGGTTTTGAAATCCGCAATCTCCCGCTCGAGCCTTGCGATTTCCAACTCATCTTCACGTTTCTTTGCATCGAGCAACTCGAGCTCTTTCTCATTGAGTTCTGCGAGGTACTCGAGACGCTTTTCTTCATACGCATCCTTGAGAATTTGCAGTCTGCTGAAAGCGGGCGAACCGCTTGGGAAGTTGTCTATCACCTCCTGAAAATCCACGACACCGATTTTGGTAAGCTGCTCCGGAAAAACGACACCTGAGACAACGAGCAGAAAAACAACAAAGAAAAGAGATGCCTTCTTCATGGTATTCTCCTAAAAAAGATCTGCGGTAAACGAAATAACAAAATCTATACCGGAGCTTGGTTCGTTATCTCTTGCAAACACGTTACCGCCCTGCCAGATTATCTGATTGTTCTCAAACTTGAACCGCTTTGTAAAATAGAGCCCGATGGGGAATCCAGGAATGGTCAATCGGGCGCCTCCGCCAAAACCAAAGAAAAAATCGTTGATGGTAAGGTTCGTAAATTGCGTGGTCTCCGGCCACGCTCCGGTACCGCTGAAAAACCAGTCCCACCAGACGTATTGTCGCAAAATAGGCATTCTGAGCTCAACCCAGCTGTCCCACAGCACTTTCTGGTCGTACACGCGAGGCCAGCCGCGGGCCATGGTCATCCCATCGATATAGAGAAGCTCCCGGCTTGTGATGTTTGTCCGCCAATCCCAGCCGTCTTCCCCCCTCGCAAACTGTGGCAGGATGAACGATATCGAGCTGTTGAGCGCGAGTACCCCGGTGAGGTTGCCGGTTTCGGTGAGTGGGACGTCAAAGAGCGTTGCAAATCCCTGTAGTTTTGAGCTCGACAGGATATAGTCCCTCGTTGAAGGAAGAATACCGCCGTTGTAGGTGAAGGACTGCTTACCGTAGAGTCCCTCTGTCGGGCTGTAGACGAGATCCCGCGAATCAAACGTGAAGTTGAAAATCTGCTTGGTATTGGGCTTGAGGGACATGTGGTTTTCACGGATTGCGGAATCAAAGGGGCGATAGATCGTTTCATCATACCGGACAAACGAGAGCGCGGTATTGAGTCTTGTTGCAAGACCTATTCGGCCGTATGGGGTAACAAAGGTGTAGCCGGTGCTCCCGCCCAAGGTGATGTTGAAGGAGTCGTATTCCATCAGATATGAGCTGTCTATCGTCTCGCCTTCACTCACTGCGTATGCGTAATCGGTCACGGCTTCTCCCCGTGCAACCGCTTCACTCAACTCTTCGAGCGTGCCGGTAAAAGGCGTGCCGTCCGAGGTATTTACGTAGTGGCCGTCATAGGGATCCGGCACGCGGTTCGGGTCGCCAGCTGAAAAGATGGGTGCGAGTATGTCCTGCTTTATATCCTGGGCAATGGAATGGTCGATGGTCAGATCGGCACCTGCCGACCACCGTCTTCCAAAGAGCCAGTTCTCGGTGAAACTGAAGTTCAGGTTCTGCGTGTTCCCTGCAATCTCGGTTCCAATCCTGAAGTTCTGCCCTTTTCCCATGAAATTGCTGTCATTCCATCCAATGATCCCGACGAGAGGTATACCGGAGCTCGCGCCGGAGAAGGTGATACCGAACTCTATGTTTGTTGTTCTTCCCTCCTCGACGTTGTAAATCACGTCCACCAGGCCTTCCTCGCTACTCTGGCGAACATCGGGAATGATCGATGAGAAGTACTGGGTGTTTTGCAGGTTCTGCAATCCTTGGACAAAGGAGCGCGATGAGAAAATGTCACCCACTTCAAACGGGAGTTCTCTGTAGATCACATAGTCCTTCGTTTTTTCATTGCCCTTTACGATGATGTTGGCTATGTGTGCTCTTCCGCGCTCCACGATTTTTACGACGTAGCTGATCTCACGGTTTTCTTCGTCACGGACCGAGTCCATCGTTATGGTGTTGTAGATGTAGCCGTCGCTGTTGTAGTGATCGTAGACACGCTGAAAATCGGTTTCGAGTTTTGTTTTGGAAAGCACCTTTCCCGGCGTCTGGCGGACGAGCTCTGCGAGCTCTTCATCGGAGAACAATTCGTTTCCTTCAAAGGTAATACCGCCGTAGGTGTACTGGTTACCCTCCTCTATATAGAAGGTGAGCGTAAGCTCTGAGTCACCGTCTTCGTTTCTGTTGACGGTTTTTACCACATCGACTACCTTCGCATCGATGTAACCCCTGTCCCAGTAGTATCGCTCGATTGCCTGCCTGTCTTCGGCTACTTTGCTCTCCTGATAGACGCCGCTTGAAAACAGAGAGCGTTCCTTTGTCTTCATGGTTCTTTTCAGGGTGCTTTCCGATGCAAAGGAGATGCCGGAAAACTGTATATCCGTAACCCTTGTTTGGCTTCCCTCGTCTATCGTGAACAGGACCGTAGCAGTCGTCTCATCGATCCGTTCGATGCGCCCGGATACTTCCACATCAGGAAACCCCTTTTCCAGATAGAGAGCACGGATTGCCTCTACATCGACGCTCACCTTGGCCTTGTTGACCATATCTCCGGTTTTGAGCGTCACGGTGTCAAGGATGTCATTCCGGCGTATAGAGTTGTTCCCTTCAACGATGATCTCGTCAACGACCGGTCTTTCCTTGACGGTAAATTGGATGACGACCGTCGATCTTCCCTCCGAGCCGGGGATTGCCTCAGGAAGGAGCTCTTCAAAATAATCGAGGGCGT
>CAZHXC010000454.1:0-551 GCA_964536145.1 uncultured Spirochaetales bacterium
CCGCCGGTACATGGCGTTCCAGTGGTGCTCGATCCGCAGAGGATCCTCGCCGGCCAAAAAACCTTCAAAAGCTTTGACTATTTCCCCGGCGGCATGCGGAAAACTCCAGAAGGTGCTCTCACCGATACCCTGTGTTCCGTCGTCGGTGGTGATCCGCACCAGGAGAAACGTGTCCGCGATGAATGTTTCGAACTTTTCAATTACCATGGTTTTACCTCGTCCGGGCCGGGCCGCGCCGCGCCGCTCGCGACTGTTACCAGTTTGTCTTTGAACCGTCCCGTCTGTGAAGGTGTGGCTGTTCGTAAAACTCGAACCCATCGCCCGCCGCATCTTCATTAAAATCTATCCCGAGCCCCGGCGCCGTGGGAAGCGGATAGTAGGGGCCGGCCAGCCTTGCCTGCCCCGGGAAAATCTCGGGATCGAATTTATCGGCATTGATCACAGACCGGTTGTCCTCGAGCCAGGAGTAGTTAGGCAGGGCCGCTCCAAAGTGGACATTTGCGATGGTGCTCACCGGACCAAGCGGGTTATGGGGCATCATATCGATGTAG
>CAZHXC010000454.1:561-3300 GCA_964536145.1 uncultured Spirochaetales bacterium
CTCGCACCACCCCGCAACTTTCATTGCCTCGGTAAAACCGCCAACGTTGCAGAGGTCCACGCGGGCGTAATTGGTCAAACCCCGCTCTATGTACGGCACAAAAGCCCACTTGCTCGGGAACTCTTCACCGATGGCGAAGGGAATGTCGGTCATCGTACGCAACTGCTCGTATGCCTCGGGACACTCATCCCTTATCGGCTCTTCAAGGAAGTCTATCGTACCCGGCGGCAGTTTCTGACAGAGCGAGGCGGCCTCAGCAACGCTCAGCCGGTGATGATACTCGAGACCGAGAACCGGCCCGGGGCCCAATGCTTCCCTGATCTTTGGCATCCACTCGGCGGTGATTGCAATAGATTCGCGCGGCTCATAGATATCGCTGTTCCGGTGACCGCCCTGGACAAATCGGATGACATTCCATCCTTCGCTCATGAGCCTCTTGCCCTCTTCGATTGCTTCAGGACCCATCGGAGTAAATGCGGTGGCGAAACAGGGAACGTAATCCCGGTGCGCTCCTCCCAAAAGCTGGTACACCGGTACGCCAAACTTTTTGCCCATGATATCGTAGAGCGCGATATCGATGGCAGACATTGCTCCGGTGATGATGCGTCCGCCTTCGAAATAGCTGCTGCGGTACATCTCCTGCCACAACGCCCCAATGCGCATCGGATCCTGGCCGATGAGAAACCGGCGGAAGTGATCGACAATGCCTTTCATCGCGAGATCACGGGAAATCACCCCTCCCTCACCGATCCCATGGATCCCTTCATCGGTCTCCACCTTCACGATGAACAGGTTTTTTTCGTGCTGCCATACTGAGAAAGATTTGATGTCAGAAATTTTCATTCCATTTCTCCTTAAAGATCCATTCTGATTTTGACTTGAGCCTCTTCTCCGGTATCTCATATTCAGGATGCGGCTGTCCCATGTTAACGGCGGCCACGAGCCGGTATTTCTCGGGGACACCAAGAAGCTTGTCAACCTCCTTCGCGAAATCTCCTCCAAATCCGACTATCTGTGTACCGAGGTTTTCCTCCACAGCAGCCAGACAGAGATTCTCTATCAGCAGCCACACGCTCCCGGTATCTGCAACGTGCGGGTCATCAGCCTCAGGCGCAAAGGTATAGAAAAGCAGCGTCGTGCAATCCCTGAAGGCGTTTTTCTGTGCGTCAAGCTTCGCCCTGCCCTCTTCAGTGTCCGGAGTCCAGCTCGCGTTATAACTCCGTTTTATCTCACCAAGCTTCTCTTTGGTCCCGCGGTCACGTACTACAACGACAAACCAGGCCTGCTTGTTCCCTGCAGAGGGTGCCAGGCTGCCGGCATCAAGAACGCGCTCGACCTGTTCGTCACTTGCAGGGCCGGCGAATCTCCGGATTGTTCTGCGTTTTTCGAAAGCTTCCTGTAGCTCCATAATCTTTCCTCCAACCAATAATTGTGTTCTATACCTACGCCTCGGTAGGCGACGGGTTCTCGCCCACCGCCGCCGTCTATACCCTTTGGACACCGCTTTTCCGCCGCAAACCGGTGATCTTCGCTCCCGGCGACGCCGGCACGGTGAACACAAGAATCGCGCCAACCAGCGCGATAGCGGCAAAGCTGAGCCAGGCTACCTGATAGCCGCCCAGGCTGTCATACACAAAACCGGCGAGTGGCGACCCGGCAACGTTACCTACCATCATCACACCAAAGGTAGCTCCAATTATCGTTCCAAAGTTCGCCCTGCCAAAATGCTCGCGCAACAGTGTCGTCCTGGTAGTAACGCTCAATCCCCAACCCAAACTCAAGGCAAGCACAAACGGAATGAGCAACCACTGCCTCTCCACATCCACATAGGCAAACAGCAGACTGCCGATGATCATAAGGACAAAGCTCGATGAAAAAACCAGCCTGCTCCCAAACCTCTGAATTATCACGCCGCTACCGAGGCGACCGGTGACACTCACGAGCGGAAGCATAAAAGCGATAACGCTCGAAAGTGCGCGGCTAATGCCCACGCTGCTCAGGTAAGGCATCATGTGGGTGACAACCGCGCCTATGACAAACGCGTGACATGCGGAAGAAACCGAAATCTGCCAGAACACTCTTCCTCTCAGAGCTTCCCTTGCCCGAACGTTGACTTCAACATCCTCTTCCTTTTTGGACGCACCCGAGTCATCGTCGACAGGAAGCGGCGCATCGTCCCCGTCGGGCAGATAGCCGTACTGCTCGGGCTTGTGGCGTATCACAAAAGAAAGCGGGAGTACAATTACCAGCATGCCGAGCCCGACAACGATCATCGCTGTACGCCACCCGATTGAATCTACGAGTAACGTTACCAACGGAACCATGAGGCCGCCCATCCCGAATCCGCTCGAAACGATACCTATGGCGATACCTGCCCTCTTTCGGAACCAGTTTGTCACCGCGGTCAGGAGAACGGTTCCACTACAGGTGCTCATCCCCATAGCGATAAGCAAAAAAGAGCCGTAGAATCCCGCGACGGTAGATATGCGGCTTAAGAGCACGAACCCGACGGCAATGCAGATAGAGCCTGCAAAAATCAATTTTCTTGGCCCAAATCTGTCCACCAGAAGCCCGACGAGGGGCGCAAGCAGACCCATTTCAAATCCCCGCAATGAAGAAGCAAGCGAGACTTTGGCGTAACTCCAGCCGAACTCGTTGGCAATCGGCTCAAATACCGCGGTAAATCCAAAATGGACAATGCCGCCTGTATACAGAATTATTGCCACGGAAGCGGCTACA
>CAZHXC010000455.1:0-3297 GCA_964536145.1 uncultured Spirochaetales bacterium
ACATCTGCCCCCCACCGGGGACCTCGCACATCTTGAAAGGCGGTTTGTTCCCGTCAACGACCTCCACGCCAAACTCGTCAAAAATCGACCGGAACGTAGTAGTGTCACTACCCTCCTCCTTCAATCCGGGCGCATCGTAATAGCTCGCATCAACGTGTATCAGCGTTGCGCGGGTTTGTTCGCGTAAGAGCCGCAGCACCGCCCGGGCAACCTTCTCGCTGACGAGTTGCTGGAGCCGGCCTTTGAAATATACCTGTGTGTTTTCCGGCCAATCCTGGTTGAACTTGATTGCGACCGTTTCTGCGCTGCGGATTTTCTCCCACGCCGCATCGAGCGGATCGGTGGCGCATTTCAGCGCCTCGTATATCGCATCCTCATCGGCCTGATAATGACAATGGACCGCCCGGACTTTGCCTGCGGCATCAGGCTTGCGTGTTTGTTCTCTCTGCATAACGCCCTACCAATTCGTAAAAGATCCGTCCAACCGCGTAAACCGCGGTGCTTCACCTATTTCAAAGTCGTACTTCTTTGCCGCTTCCCGGTCAAACTCGATACCGAGGCCTGGAGTCTCCGGCGGAAGAATATAGCCGTCCTCCCACACCGGCTGCACGGGGAACACCTCCAAATGAGTAGTCCCCGGCCTACGCGGTTGTTCCTGCACTCCAAAGTTCGGACAGGACAGGTTCAGGTGCAGACATGCGGCACTTGAAACCGGCCCGAGAGGATTGTGGGTTGCCAGCTTTATATAATGAGTCTCGCACCATCCGGCAATCTTTTTCGCCTCGGTAAGACCGCCGACGATGCACAGGTCTATGCGAGCGTAGTCGATAAGATCCTCCTCGACTATCTGCCTGAACTCCCATTTTGAGCTGTACTGTTCGCCCGCGGCCAGCGGCACCGTGGTTCTCGGTCTCAGGGCGCGGTAGATGTCCGGGTTTTCGCATCGCAGGGGATCTTCCATAAAAAAGGGCTTAAATTGTTCGGCCTCCAAGCACAACCTGAGCGAATCCGGAAGATCGAGTCTCGTGTGAATATCAAAGGTGATTTCAATGTCCTCGCCAACCGCCTCACGCACAGCGGCGAACTGCTTCAGTGCTTTCCGTATGGCGCTTCGGGGTTCAAGGATCGGTCCGTCTGACGGCAGCCCCCAACGGACAAACTTCCACCCCTCCTCCTTGGAAGCGAGGCAGGAGTCGACAAGGCTTTCAACGTCGTCGTTTGACGCTACGTTGTGGGGATAGCAGACTACCTTATCCCTGACGCGGCCACCCAACAGTTGATAAACGGGCACCCCGAGCGCCTTGCCCTTGATATCCCAGAGCGCAATATCAATGGCGGATATAACCGCCGTCTGTATTCGCTGCGCGGGGAAAAAGCCGCCGCGGAAGAGTACCTGCCAGAGGTGCTCGGTCTTGAAGGGATCCATCCCTATAGCGGTCTCCTTGAAGTGCTCGAGCGCGCCGATTTCGGCCCTCTCCCGGTGAGTGATGCCCGCTTCGCCAACGCCGTAAATTCCCTCATCGGTATCCACCACAATAAAAAGTGAAAAACGCGTCCCTGTGGGGACGGTGTACGCTTCCATTCCTGTAATCTTCATACGATCTCCTTTGTTAGTATCGTCACCATTCTGAAATATCGATTGATATGCCCATAGGCGGCAGGATACCTGAATCGATCTGAAAATGCCAGTCTTAATAGTTTCCATATTGTGCCGCTCCGTCGATTTCGATTGTTCGTTGGGAGAGCGCCCCATGCATCCGACGGCAGCCGGACGGCCGCAGTGCGTGCGTTTGGAGTGCATAACAGTGGCTACGCACCCTGATTTGAGTTAGAGTGTGATAACTACCGGCAGAGGAGGCGTTTCACATGAGTACGTATTTTGACGGGCAAGGAGAAAAATACACCGAAGCAGCGGTGAAGGAGGCTGTGGCACGAGCAAGGGAGCTCGATATACATGAGTATGTGATTTCCAGCGGCCGGGGTCCTTCCGCCTGGGCACTTATCAATGAGCTCGGTGGAAACGGCGAGGAAGTTAGGGTGGTCACCCACGCCTGCGGTTTTAAAGAGCCCTTCGTGACGATGATGGAAGCTGAAGAACGGAAGAAGTTGGGCGAAACCGGCGCTGTGGTCGTCACCGCGACCCACGCGTTGAGCGGTATAGAGCGATGGTTCACCAACAAGTACCAGGGAACCTACCCCGCGCTTATCATTGCAGACACCCTCAAGCTCTTTGGCCAGGGTATGAAGGTAGCGGTCGAGTGCGCCATTATGGCGGCTGACGCGGGCGTGTTGAGCGGAAAGAGAATTGTCTCCTTCGGCGGAACGAGCCGTGGGGTGGATACCGCCATCGTCATGACACCGGGCCATGCGGCAAAAGCCCTCGATCAGATCAAAATACACGAAATCATATGCAAACCGGGTCTGCATTGAGAAACAGAGAATAGGCGGCCGGATACACTATCTGGCGTGTTGTCGACCACGCTACAAAGGAGGCGAGGATGAAACCAAAGGAAAGGGTTCTCGCAGCGCTCAAACACAAAGAGCCGGACCGGGTCCCTACCGGTGAAAATCAAATTGCCGGCGACATTGCTGAAAGGGTGCTGGGAAGAGAGGTGTACTACAACTCCGGCTGGCGGGAGCTCCGTGCGGTCTGGGAGGGCAAACGCGATGAGGTAGCCCGCGACTACGGCCGGGTTCACGTAGAGATCACCCGGGCCCTTGAATGGGATTACGTACGCGTGCCCGTTGTGCCTGCCGCCGGTGAGTACGGCCAACCGGAGATGACCGGGAAACACTCCTGGATAGATAGTCACGGTAGGGAGGTGCATTTTAATCCCGATGCGGGCAACATCGTTATGCCGAACCATTTTCCGCAGATGAGCGTCGACGACCTCCCCGATATAGACGACCCTTTTGAGGTTGATCCGACGGAACTCGATGCCCTCCGTTACGTGGTCGACCAGATAGGTGACACCCACTTCGTTATCGGAAGGTCACCGCTTGACGGTACCTTTCCGTGGAGCCACACGGTGGGGATGGAAGAGTTTCTCATCAAGATGATCACCGAGCCTGAGTTTGTGCGGAAAGCGGTGCAAGTCTATATTGAACGTTCCATCGCCTACTTCAAAGCGATGCTCGATGCCGGGGCGGACGCAATCATGACAACCGATGACTACTCGGATAATCAGGGGCCGATTATGGGTGCGCAGCTCTTTGGTGAGTTCGTCCTGCCGGGCATCCGGAAGCAATGTGAGGCGATTCACGACATGGGTGGATATTTCATAAAGCACACCGACG
>CAZHXC010000456.1:0-3296 GCA_964536145.1 uncultured Spirochaetales bacterium
CTCGTAATGTAAAGATGGTGGGACTATAATGGATCGGATGATGTCCTACAAGCCCCCTTCCGGATTTGGATCAACTCAGATTTGGATATCGATTGCTTGCCCAATCATCTCGTCCCGGACCACTTCAATGGTGTTCTCAACGTTCATCCTGATCAGTTTGTCGGCAAGATCGGTTGATTGTTCCGTGGCCATTTGCAGGACATCAGACAATGCTTCTATAGATTGTGAAATCGAATTTACTTCCATATGATAACTTCCTGAAGCAAATATAGGCACAGATTTATCCGTCATCAACGAAATTTTTCAAATCCACGGATTCAGACAGACTCCGGTAGAGGGCCACCCCGCATCAAATCCGAAATTTTCCTCCAATCAAAACCGGTTATATCGGAACTCACCGGCCTCGTATTACCGTGTAGACACAACCGTCGCTTCACCGCAGAAAGACCCATCCTTGCAAGGGGGAGAATATGAAGGGGGGATTTCAGTTTTCCAAGATTTGGCAGCGAATGTCCACGGAGCTACTTGATACCGCGCTTCGTTTTGAGCCGTTTCGTAAATGGGCGCTATCACAGGGCAGGCGGCAGCTGTACCGTCAATACGTGATCGAAAATGAAAGCCATCTTCCGCGCAAGGTCCAGGAGATGCGGTATCGGCAGTCTGGTAATCGGCGAGCAACAGCGAACCCGGCCCTTTCGAGAACAGTACGGATTTAATTAGCCCAACAAAGAATTGCAACCTCCGGTGCAAAGGCTGGGAAGACGACACCGACGAACGGAGAGGCAGAGGCGTCTTTACCAAGATCCAACGAGCCATGGAACAGCTCAAGAATGCGGGCGTGCCTTTTGGCATCTCGGTTACAGCGACCCGGCAGAATGCAGAGACGGTGCTGTCGGACGAATTCCTCGATTATTACTTTGAGAATATGGGCGCGATATACGGATGGATATTTCAGTATATGCCGATCGGTCGAAGCTACACCATAGATATGATGGTTTCCCCGGAGCAGCGCCGATGGACGATGACGCCGCTCGAGCACTGACCGGCCCTCATTACCACCACCGGATGGTTGAATACGGAAAGGTCGAGCTGACGGGCACCGTGCCAATGAGACGTCTCGAACCGATGCCGTCAGACAGCGATATCGAGCTTCGCGTGCTTAATACTCTCACGTGGAATCCTGATATCAATACAACGGATATTAACGCGAATGTGGAGGCTGGTGTCGTGACATTGGCGGGGAGCGTTGATGCTTTCTGGAAGAAACTGCTCGCCGCGGATCTGGTGAGGAAGGTAGAAGGCGTATTGCTGGTGGAAAATAACCTTGCGGTCACGCCGACTGATACCTTCGTGGACGAATCGATTGCCAAGGATGTAATAGCTGCGCTGAGCCGAGATTATGCTGTAGACCCCGCGCAGATTAACGTCAAAGTCGAAAATGGCTATGTTATCTTGAACGGTGCGGTCCCGGGAGGATACGCAAAAGAGGCGGCTTACAGGGCGGCACTCAACACGCCCGGTGTAATAGGAGTAGAGGACAATCTACTGATACGATACTGAAGAGAAACAATACCGATATTGCCGCATGCTCGGGAATCAAACTCAGACAGAATCGGACTCCGTAGAAGAATACATCGGTCAGATTGCGCATGACAAAGGAAACTGCCGGCAACAAAGTACAGGCAAAGTTATGTCCATAATGGCCGGGAAGGAGTTGGGGTTGAACCCTATACCGCTTCGAGCAAAAGCAGCGGAAACATGAACGCTGTCTATTTAGCTGTGACCCTCGCTCCGTCGTATCGGCAATCTCCGATATCTCATTCTCGGCCACGATCACTTTTCCACTATCAGTTGATGCGCGGATGAGCGGGTTGCCTTCTAAAAAGGTTTTTGCTACACATAGAAAATTTGTTAGGAGTAACCCATCATGCCGGAAAAACGCCCCAACATCCTTTTGATCACGACCGACCAGTTATGTGTCGATGCCATGGGTTGTGCAGGAAATTCTCACGTACATACACCAAATATGGACCGTCTTGCCGCTGACGGTGTCCGCTTTGCCGACTGCTACTCTACTTTTCCCTGCTGTACTCCCGCGCGGGCCAGCTTCTGGACAGGACTCATGCCTCACCAAGTGGGTGTAGACGGAAATGGCCAGTCCATCAATAGGGAGTACGGAGCGCAGGAGATGGGACACCTGTTCGCTGCTTCCGGCTATGATTGCGCCTACGGCGGTAAATGGCCCTTGCCCACCATGTCCATGCAGGGGGATTTTGGGTTCCGGTGCATCTCACCTATTGATGACCTCAATCTCGTGGACCGGTGTGTTTCCTTTTTACAGGAAAGCCGTGAAATGCCCTTCCTCCTCGTAGCCTCCTTTGACAACCCTCACAACATCTGCGAGTGGACCTATGAGCTGCCACTGCCCTGGGGACCGGTTACGGAACCTCCATCACTGGACGCCTGCCCCAATCTCCCGTCAAACTCGGCATTCTTTCCCTTCGAGCCGCTGGCTATGCGCCATTTTCAGAACACCCGGTATAAAATGCTGGGAACCGACACCATCACGGATGACGATTGGCGGCGTTTTCGTTATATCTATTACCGGCTTGTCGAGCGCGTCGACAGCCAGATCGGCCGGCTCCTTGACGCGCTCGAAGAGAATAATCTTGCAGACGAAACAGTGGTGGTCTTCACCAGTGATCACGGTGAGATGGCTGGAGCGCACAGGATGCGGCAAAAGTGGGTGCTCTATGAAGAGAGCGTCCGTGTTCCGCTGATCATTGCAGGACCGCAGGTTAAGCGGCCGGGGTCAATCGATAATTCTCTGGTCTCTAACGGTCTTGACTTGATGCCAACTCTATGTGAGATCGGCGGAATTTCAGCGCCGGAGGAATGTCCGGGACAGAGTCTCATTCCATACGTGGACCGCCGAAGGGTGGAAGAACGCGATCATGTAATCGCAGAGAGCTACTACGAGGATATTGCTGTCCAGGCCCGTATGGTCCGTACCCGGCGACACAAATACATAGTACACAGCTGGGGCAAGCATCGGGAGCAATTATTTGATCTGGAGGAGGACCCCGGTGAGACAGTTAATCTTGCAGTAGAGTCCCGTCATGCGGCACTCTTACAGAAGCACAGAGACCTCCTTGCCGATTGGTGCCGGAAGACCGCGGATCCCTTCCAGAAGCATTACGCACATCCGGAGGTGCCGTTTATGATTCCTGGAATGCGATATGATGAGTTGCCAGGTAAGTGATTTTTCCGTTCGGTCCGCCGGCTGTTAACCACCT
>CAZHXC010000457.1:0-3268 GCA_964536145.1 uncultured Spirochaetales bacterium
GGACCTGCCCGAGCCGGGACTTTTCTCGCGCCCGTCCTGCCTGACGGTAAGCGCCGGCGGGCTCGTGGCCGGCGCCTCCGCCGGGAGCGCGCTTTTCTTCTTTGAGACCGATCCTGAGACCGGCGCGTTGGTCTATCTTGATGCAACTACGCCGGTAGCCGCTGATTTTGCAGTTCCTCCCGGAGGAGCCGGTGATATTGCCGCAGATCTTAATCCTCTCCTGGGTGTTTCCGCAGTTGCCGCGGCGCACACCGGCGACATGATCTTTGCCGCGGGTACTGACAGCGATACCATCACTTCCTACAAAGTCTTGAACGGCGTCCTCACACCCTATCAGATAGTGAGCGGGGAAACCCTCACAAATGCCGGGTTTGACGCTCTTCTTCTCGACGGCCCGGAAGCAGTGGCGATGTCTCCGGACGGATCATACCTGGCCGCGGCCTGCAGATCTTCAGACACCGTGCTCGTGTTTCAAATCGATGCTGCTGACGGTGTGCTATCTCCGGTTGCAGTCTTTGCAGACGAGCTTGACGGTGCAGAAAGCCTCAACGGCGCAAATGGAGTCTGTTTTTCTCCGGACAGCCGGGATGTCTATGTTACCGCGTATTACGATGACGCGGTATCTCTGTTCAGCAAAGATCCTACCGCCGGAAACTGGTCCTTGGCTAGTGCATGGGATGATACTGATTTTCCCGCGGCGGCGCTCCACTATCCAAGAGGGATTTCAGTCAGCCCGGACGGTACGGAGGTGTATGTATGCGCAGGCGGGAGTGATGCGTTAACGGTGTTTTCACGGGATGAAATGACAGGCGCCTTGAGCGCACCGGCATCAGCGGTAAATGGGGATGACAGAAATGTGGGATTAGACGGGATCAGGAGGGCGGTTACGGCCGGAGGGGGCGATTATCTCTATGCGGTGTCTTCAAATGACAATGCGGTGATGATGTTCAGGAGAGAATGAGGGGTGTTGAGAATCCCAATTGCGCGGCACGTGGCCGGGAGCCACAAGAACAATGCCGCCGCAACAACGAACGCGATGCCGACGCGGAAAACGGCATGGGGGCGGCGGGTGCGGTGGTGGCCGATGAATCCGACCGTGCGGTAACGAGAATCTTCATTGGCTACGGCACCAGCTCGTACGTACGTGGCCGTTCAATCACGTGCTTGTTGATGAGTATCGATTGCACCATAAGGGCCGAAACCTGGAAGTGCTCGGCTGCTCGCTCCATGAGTTCGGTATCGATTCGGTACCGTTGATTACCCACATAATCCATGAGCTCGCTTGCAGGGCACAGGAGCGATTGCGAAAATGCCCGCTGGAATTGCTGCCGGCGTGTAAATGTATTGGTTATGGGAAGAATACGGTCACGTTTGGTGCTGTAGATTCTGTCGCCGATCAGACGACCAAGCGCGAATCTTCTGCCGGTGACTCGCGTAGCGCGCAACACCGGCGTGACGTGGGAACCGCTGTCAAACGACACGGCGCCGCTGAACTGAATCTCGATGGATCCTTCCCCTCCGTCCACTATGGAGGGAGGCAGATTGAATGGCTCGGTAAGTAGCGCTGTCGACACACGGCCCTTCGAAATACCAAGTGCGGTACGAATCAACGTTGCCTGTTCTTCCGCCAACTGCCACGCAGAGCGAGAAGATATAGCGGGGCGCGCCTCTTGAAACGAGGCACGAGCCTTCTCGAGAATAGAAAGATCCATCGTATCCGGTGCCGACGAGGCGAAATCCAGAAACTGCTTGGTGGCTTCCTCTGCTCTGGCTTGGAGATAACACGCAACCTCGGCGATCGCCTTCTCTCCGTACTGTTTAGACATGTGCATGAGTGTTTCCACTTGATTGGGATCCGCTGCGTCGGGATCGAATCCCAGCATCGCTTCCATCCGCCGCCACGCTCGCTGCTGCGGATCTGCCCGCTCGCCCTGCACCTCATCCCAGACAATTGAAAGCGTCCGGTACGGATCGACAATGTCTGGATGTGTGGAGTGCTCATGCAGACGATCAATCACAGCGGAGATAAAGCGACTGATTCCTTCTTCGTGGTCATTGCCCGAAACCTCCAGGGCTCGAGGCCTGTTATATTGCACTGGCAATACGGAATCCTCATTTGACTCACGTACGGTCCAGCAAACGCCGTCGACATCGCCGTGTACGGAGATGGGTGGCCATGCGTAACCCCCTCCTGCAGCCGGCATTTCGTGGGCAAGTTTCCAATCTATGGTGTCGTGTTCTACCTCGTACCGGAGGCGCCACCAATTGTCGACCATCCAGGACGCAAGGCGATAACCTGAAACCCGAATAGTGTCCCGGGTTGTCCGTGCACGTATATCGTCCGTGACAGTGACAGAGTTTCCGTTAATCTGGATACCGATTTCCGCAGCAGTGACGTCATCAACAGGCAGTCCAGAGTGAGAATCGATCCATTGATATTCGACCTTAAGTGTCATGTTCGGTCTCCTCATGCCATCGCTTCAGAACGACCAGTCGAAACGGGTCATCCTCCGGAAGCGGGTACGCATGATACACTCCCTTCGTTATGCAACGACAAAGAATATTCCTGGCTTTTGTGGGAGTACGAACACCCGTGGGATCACAGAGCGCTTTGTCCACCTAATCCTTGGGCGATACGCTTTTCACAATCCCAGTTGCGGATCCTGGCCCAACGCCCTCAGCTCGTCTAAAGCATTGGCTGGACCCTGACGAGTCTGATCCTTGTAATATACTCGTCTGTACGTTCCAACTTCGTGATAGGGAAAGTCGCCCTTTTCAACAAGACCGATTAAGAACGGCCCGGAGACTCCTGTGAGTTCTGCCGCCCGCTGGGTCGTTAATTCCGCATGCACGGGCATCAGAATTTCCGCATTGCCTTCCGCCATAGTGGCGAGTGCGTTCAGCAGGAGATTGGTACAAAGGCGTCATCTATTACCGCCGTATACATGGGACCCTCCAACGCAAGCATCTCTGTTACAGTATACTTCCACAAGCAATCAAACGCAACAAATGACAATGCGGCTGCGGCGGTTCTGTTCAGGAGAGAATGAGCGGAGTTGAGAATCCTAATTGCGCGGCACACTGGTTCATCCTCTCATCAAGGGACCAGATCGACATCGCGGTCCAAGGCAGCACGGAGTCATACTCGCGGAGCCAGATCTCAGCGGAAGCAAGGTGAATCGCGTCGAGCGTGCGTATGACTATGGGATAGGGTCCATCCGCCCGCTGCAGGACGGATTCACCAAGTGTTATCTGCGATATGCCTTTT
>CAZHXC010000458.1:0-3255 GCA_964536145.1 uncultured Spirochaetales bacterium
TCCTGACTCTCGAAAACAAAGCGGGAGGCGACGTAGGCACCTTTGGCGGATTTGGAAGGGCATTCCAGCCTATTGAAGGAACTTTTACGTATAGATGGAACGGTATTGCCGGGTCCGGTCTCTATGTGCCCGATGGTGAATATACTGTGGATAGCGTGTATGAGGACTTAGCCGGCAACAGGACCTCACTGCCGCCGGAGAGTTTGACCATAGACACCCGCCCGGTAAGTGTCGCCGTCAGCGCTCCAAAGGGGTTTTCCCCGAATGGTGACGGCGTCCAGGATGAGCTGTCAATAACGGTCGATGCCAACTTCTATGACACCGTCGTGAGCTGGAAGGCGTCGTTTGCAGAGGTTGGCGGCGGTCCGATGCAGGTGAAGGAGGGGAGCGGCACACTGCCCCGGAGCATCCAGTGGGATGGCGATATGCAGTTCGGGCAGGGTGTGAAAGCTCCTGAAGGCCGCTACACCGCCAAACTCGATGTGGAGTACAAAAAGGGAAATAAGGTCCAGGCTGAGAGCTCACCGTTCTTCATAGACGTTACACCGCCGGCGGTGAGATTGAAAGCGACCGCCGACCCCTTTGCGAAAGTAGATTCAACGATGGAGGGGGATATCTTTATCACCATGGAGATCGAGGACGCCCATGAGGTTCAAAGCTGGATGCTCGACGTGGAAACGCCTGACAACGAGGTATTGAGAAGTTTCAGCGGATCGGGGGATTTGCAGGATCAGGTTATGTGGAAGGATGAAAAAGAGCGGGTGACCGGAGCGCCGATTACTGAGCGGGTAATCCTCGAAGTATCGGTTGTCGATGAAGTCGGGAACAGAACGGATTTTTCCGAACCCGTGCCACTCGATCTTCTTGTAGTGTATCGGGATGGCAAATACTACCTGTTGGTGCCAAACGTCATCTTTGGCGCATACCAGCATGAGCTTGATTCACGAGGTCCTGAAATGTACTCCCGCAACCTCGCATCCATAGACAGGGTCAAGAAGATATTCGACAGGTATACCGACTACAGCCTCCACCTCGAAGGGCATGCGCTCAACATCTATAAGGGTGATCCGGTGAAAGAAGCAGAGGAGGAGAAGATCCTTGTTCCTCTTACCGAGAGGAGAGCCACTACCGTTGAGAATGCACTCATAGAAAACGGTATGGATCCGGGCCGGATCGACAAGAGCTGGTTTGGCGGCGCATTTCCGATTGTCGATGTTCACGATCTGGATGTCCGGTGGAAGAACCGGCGGGTAGAGTTCATCATGGAAGAGAGCGAGGAGGAGTAGAGCGGTCTACTCCAAGTGCGTGCGGTAGGACGCCACGGTAATCGAGTTTTCGAATACCTCATATACCATGCGGTCTGCAATACTCGTCCGTCGGAACCAGACGTTGCCGTTTAGCCCGTCGATTTGTGTCGGCTTGCCGGGGCCGGAAAAAGGATCTTTGCTCACTGCTACACTCAAATTGTAACAGTTCAGATATGTAGCATTGTCGTGAGCCCGGAAATAATCGAGATCGGCCCGGGCTTGCCTACTTATTTTCACTGCCCATGACATCTGAAAATACATCCTTCATATCGACAGCTTCTTCTCGAGTTGCGCCTGATCCTGTAAGATCGTTCCTTCCCTCAAACAGGCTGTTGAGGGTTGCCCTGTCTTTCAGTACCGAAATCGAGTTTTGCAGCCGTTCATAATCTTCAACAGCAAGAACAACAACATCACCCCGGGAAGGCCCGACAATTCGCAGCGGCTCATGATCGGTCAACACACGGTTGTGATACATAGATAGATTACTCCGATATTCGCTGATTCGCGCCGTTATCATGGGGCCTCCTGCCGGTGATCCACAGGATTGGGATCACTACCGAATAGCTTAGTACGGGCTTTGAGGGATTGCAACAGGAGTTCTCAGCAGGGTGGGATTTCGCGGCCGGTCAGCTACGGATTGCCGGCGTGGACCACAGGCCACGGCCATCCATATTTCACCAAAGAAGTCCGGCTTGTTGACACCCGTTATCATTCCTTATTACTATTCTCCTCTCCGGTGGATTTGAGCTCTGCAACCTGCTTCACATCATTCTGCCGGGTCCGGGCCTATAGCTCAGTTGGTTAGAGCGGCTGACTCATAATCAGTAGGTCCCAGGTTCAAGTCCTGGTGGGCCCAAAAAGAAACCTCCCATCAGGGAGGTTTCTTTTTGAGGGGATCCGGCAGGACTTGAAGGGAGAGAACGGCGTGGCCGAATAGGCCACGCAACATCCACAGGATGTGGATGTTAGTGAACGACGGAGAGGTGAGCCGAGCCGGCAGGATGCCGGCGAAGCGCGAACCCAAGTCCTGGTGGGCCCATCCTTTGTAGCCCCTTTTTTTCAACGAAAGAAGCTCTGGGTACAAGCACACATCTCAAAGCGAGATCATCCGCAAAGCAGTGGGTGAATACATAGAAAAAAAGACACAAAGTCAAAAATACTCCGAAACATGCCATTTGGAAGGGCCGGGCCGATATCCCTGATTTTGACTTCATTCGGCGGGGTATGCGTAGTTTTAGGGCAGTATTTCTACTGACACAAAATTGAGCATACTCCGCTGTTAGTCGAAGTGGCGCTTCGCCACGAGCCTGACAAGGGGCTTACCCCGCCAGCTTTATGTGTAATATCGGAAAATACAATGGAATACAATTGATTTCTGGTTATACTTAAGTTATACTTATTATCATGAAAACTGCAATTTCAATTCCAGACAATTTATTCAAAGAGGCTGAAATCACCACTAAACAACTTGGCCTTTCTAGAAGTCAATTATATGTGAAAGCAATAAAGGAGTTCATAGAGCGTCACAACAAAAAAAGAATAACTGAAAAATTAAACTCTGTTTACTCTCAAAACAAAATAACCCCAGAATCTAACGAGATTGGGATAGAATCATTGAGAGAGGCAACCAGAGATGATTCGTGGTGAAATCTGGTGGGCTGATCTGGGCGTTCCCTTTGGAAGTGAGCCTGGCTTTAAGAGACCGGTTGTTGTAATTCAAGACGATTCATTTAATAAAAGTAAAATTCAAACAGTAATCGTATCATCAATTACGACAAGTCTTAATCTCGCTGATGCTCCTGGAAATGTTTACATAGAAAAAAAAGAGTCCGGATTACCGAGAGATGGAGTTGTCAACATTTCTCAGATTTCAACATTAGACAAGAAAAGATTAACTGAAAAAATTTGTACTCTTTCTCAGGGCTCCATGGCGGAGATTGATTACGGT
>CAZHXC010000459.1:0-3252 GCA_964536145.1 uncultured Spirochaetales bacterium
GTTGCAAATATATCGGGATCTCCGATTAAGACCGGCACAAAAGGCGCAGCCGCGGGTTGTTCGGTCAACACCCGCAATACGAGGCCCGGGCCGATCCCGGCGGGATCTCCCATGGTAATGGCTATGAGTGGCGTGGCGTTTTCTTTGCTCACATCAAATCTCCTTGGTACCGGTAGCCGTGTGGGCGCCGACGGGCAGGCGCCGCCGGGTCTAATCGAAGAACCCGGTGTCTTCTTCTCTCAGATGCTTCTGCGCCGCATCCCTGTTGAAAGTGATACCCAAACCCGGGGTATCCCAGACGTCGATGAATCCGTTCTTGACGATCGGGTCAGGCAACCCTTCGATAATATCGTACCACCATTCAGGCGAACCAATGGGATACTCAAAAGCGATATAGTTGTCCGGCATCGCCGCGCCCACCTGGACCTGCGCCGCCAATCCGATCAATCCGTCGAAGACTCCGTGCGGAGCGATAAGCAGGCCGTGCATATCCGCGTATTCGGCAATCCATTTCATTTCGGCGATGCCGCCAACATCCGCCGGATCCGGGCCGATAATCCTGACCGCTCGCTTTTCTATCAACTCCTGGAAATTCTGGCGGAGATAGATCTGCTCTCCCGTGTGGATCGGTGTGGAGGTGCTCATCGTGAGGTCGCGGTAGATGTCCGCAGAAACATACGGTATGTAGTCCCCGGTGATTGTGTCCTCAAGCCACATCATGTTGAGTCCTTCGAGCGCCCGTGCGAGCTTGATCACATCGGGAAGTACCATCCCGGGACCGCAGTCAAGCGCGAGACCAACCTCGTCACCGAGGACCTCTTTCATCGCTTGAGTGCAGGCGATGATGTGGTTCAGGCCCTTTTCCGTCAACAGACCCCGGGACGGGTTGATATTCTCAACCCGCGGTCTGACCTCACTGTAGGCAAAGTCGGGGAAGGCGTTGAGCATCTGGCCGTGAAAACCCACAGCCTGCTTGATGATGGTGAATCCTTCCTTTGATCCCTTCATCTTTGCCATGGTTTCTGCGTAGTCTTCAGGTGTGTGTCCATTCATCGGGAAACGTACCGCGCCGTTGTACACCCTGACTTTCTTTCTCACTTTGCCGCCCAAGAGCTTGTACACCGGAACACCGGCAGCCTTCCCCGCGATGTCCCACAGCGCCATTTCGATGGCGCTGACGGCGCTTCCCCACGGTTTGAAGGCGCCGAGCCTCCGGATTTTCAGCATCACCGCTTCAACATCGGTAGGATCACTCCCGAGTATATAGTTCTTGTAAAAGAGGACATACGGTTTGAGAAAGTGCTTGGTATTTTCGGCTTCCCCGTAGCCGTCGATTCCTTCGTCTGTGGTGATCCTGACGACGGGATTTGTTCCGACAACCGCACACTTCAAGTCGGTAATTTTCATCTTCACCCCCAAGTGCGTATTATCGGTCGACTCGGATGATGAGGTCAATCGTATCGTGAAACGCTGATTTGGTTCTTCAGAGCAGATGTCGTAACTATTCGGAAGCCACCCTTTACAGGCTGCTGCCGGACTCGGTGATCAAAAAGGCCGATCCACATTCCTCGGTCGATGACTATCGCGATTGGTATGTCCACAGAAGAATCGCGTCCATCGGGCTCTTGTGGATACGATATCCCTGGCTGCAAACGTTTCGCCTCACGGCCTGGAATGGCTCGAGGCGTGCAATTCCAATTGAGCGGCTGTTATTCCCAGTGTTCGATTATTTCGACCTGTGGATTATCCGTCGCATACAACGACAGTACTGGGGTATAGACCTTTGGCGACTGAGTGACCACAAGCATCACCAGATCCGCCACATCCTCAGGCTGCGCCAGTTTTGAAGGCTCATCCTTGTGAAAGTCCCGCCGCATCTTTGTGTCCGCCGGACCCGGTTCGATGAGTGTCGCCTTTACGCCGTATGGTCGTCCTTCAGCGGCGGTCACCTGCGTGAACCCGCTTACGCCGAACTTGGAGGCGCAATACGCACCGAACTTTGCGCTTCCTCGTCTACCGGCAAGAGAGGAGATATTGACGATGTGTCCAAATCCTCTGTCGCACATGTGACCGAATACCGCCTGGGTGCAGAGAAATACCCCCTTGAGATTTACCGCGATGTTGCGGTCCCAGAGCTCCTCGGTGATCTTCATAATGGGTGAGGTGCCTGCAACGCCGGCGTTATTTACCAGGATATCGACCTCACCGAACCGGTCAAGGGTTTGTTTGACCATGGCATCGACATCCGCCTTTATTGAAACGTCCGTAGGGACGACCAGAGCGTTTCGTTCAAGATCTTCGATCTCTTTGGCCACCGCTTCAATTTCGGAAACGGTGCGGGCGGCGAGTACAATGTTAGCGCCCTCCCGCGCGAAAGCGAGAGCTATTGCTCGGCCAAATCCACGGCCGGCTCCGGTTACAATGGCGGTTCTGTTTTCAAGCTTCATATTGGTTTTCTCCTTCTACGGCTCCACGTCCTGAGAATAGTCGACACCTTCAACACCAAAGCCGTGGAATTGCAGGAAGGCGTCCCAGTATCCCTCAAAATCGGCCTGTTCACGCAACTCCTCATCCGGGGCATTCATATAGTGCCGGACTTCCTCCTGCACGTCTTGTCTCATCTCCAAATCGTCAAGACGGATCCTCCCTTCTTCATCCACCGGCACATCGCCGTTTCTGTACAAGCGGTCTGAGAAGAGCCTGACTATCTGGTGGATACAGTCTTCATGGATCCCTTTCGATTTCATCACCTTATACAAAAGAGCAATGTAAAGGGGGACAACCGGGATAACGGCGCTCGCGCGTGTCACCAGTGCCTTGTTGACCGAAACATACGCCCGTACATCTGTCGTGTGACAGGATGCGTCGATGGTCTTAGCGGTGCTCTCCAGATGCTCCTTTGCCTTGCCAATCGTTCCATCCCGGTATATCTCGCTTGTGAATGACGGTCCGATATATGAATATGCTACCGTCGTGGCTCCCTCCGCCAGCACGCCACTGTTCTCGAGAAAATCGATCCAACGCCGCCAGTCTTCACCGCCCATCACCTTCACCGTGGATTTGATCTCGTTTTCCCCCGCCGGTTCCATGTGAACCTTCTCGACTTTTCCTGTTCCGGCATCGAGGGTCCGCGCGCAGAAAGGCTCACCGATGGGTTTGATGACCGACCTGTAGGTCTCGCCGGTGTCCGGATCGGTCCTGACCGGTGCGGCCAGGCTATAGACTACCAGGTCGACGGCCTGTGCGTGCTTC
>CAZHXC010000460.1:0-2937 GCA_964536145.1 uncultured Spirochaetales bacterium
GCGGATTCCCCGCAAAGGTGTGGCCGTGGGCGAACTGCACGTTCTCCTCTTCTTCTCCCACGAATGCGTCCGCCATTGGCAGCTTTGCCATCATCGCTCCAAAGGGAATCGCACCGCTCGCGAGCCCCTTCCCGCCACAGATAATATCGGGTGTCACGCCAAAGGTCTGTGCGGCGAACATGGCGCCTGTCCGGCCGAACCCGGTAATGATCTCATCGTAGATCAGCTTGACGTTGTAACGATCGCAGATCTCCCGAACGATGCGGAAGTATTCGGAAGTTGGTGTGATGATTCCTCCGGTATTCCCGATCGGTTCGATGATGATCCCCGCAACGGTTTCAGGGTCTTCGTTGATGATGACGTCTTCAAACTGCCGGGCGCAGAATCGGTTGCACTCGTCCCATGATGAGAAGCGGTCCCGGTAATAGTTTGGCGGAAAGACTTTGAGGAAACCCGCCATCTGCGGTTCGAACTTGGTTTTCCGCGTCCCGGTACCGCTTGCGGCCATCCCGCCAAAGGTGCCGCCGTGATACCCGAAATATCGGCTTATAAACTTATATTTGGCGGGATGCCCGGATTGTTTATAGTACTGGCGCACGAACTTCAGCGCCGCCTCAACCGACTCCGAACCACCGCTGAAGGGCTTGATAAAATCAAGATCTTCCGGGGTAACCGAGGCGAGTTTTTCGACAAAATCGATGGCCACATCGGAGATACCGTGGAGCGGCGGGGCAAATGTTATCTTCTCCATTTGCCGCCTCATCGCATCCATGATCCGCGGATGCCGGTGCCCGAGGGTGGCGACAAAAATCCCGCCGATTCCGTCAAAGTAGCGTTTACCGTCGACATCCCAGTAGTAGACGCCCTCTGCCCGGTCGATAATGAGCGGTGCTTTGAGAAAACCGGTGATCTGGCGATAGTCGAGAAAAGTCTGCCCGAGCAGCTTTCGCTGCCTGTCGGTAATGCTCATACATAACTCCTTTGTGATGCTGCGCGGCCATACTCTTCATGACCGATTGTATGTGGAGCGGACTTTTTGTGCAATCTTGGCGAAGCAAGACCGCTGGTGTTATATAGTAGTAAGAATCACACCGATATGCAGATCAATAAGCAATTGCTTTGACTGCACCGCGGACTAAGGGGTCGTTGTATGAATCAAACGAAAAAAAGTAGTGTCGCACTGACAAGAGGAAACGATAGAAAGGCAAACGTGGCGAAAGCCCTGAATCTGATAGCCGACCGGATTGACGTTTCAAAGGCGGAAAACATTCTCATAAAGCCAAACTTCGTCACCACCCACGATCAGTCGGCGGCAACCCACGTAGATGCGGTGCGGGCGGTTCTCGAGTTTTTGCGGGAATACACATCAAAGCCGATCACCATCGGTGAGAGCGCCGCTTTGGGGCGTGCTACGCAAGGCTATTCCAACTACGGCTTTCTCCCTCTGGTAAAGGAGTTCGATGTACGATTGGTGGATTTCGACGACGGAGACTATGTCGAGGTGCAGGCCTTTGACAGGAAATTCAGGCCGATGTCGCTCCATCTTTCGCGGACAACGGTGGAGAGCGACTTTCGCGTCTCCGTCTGTCCGCCCAAGACCCACGACAACGTTGTGGTCACCCTCTCGCTGAAAAATATCGTGGTTGGCAGCCTGCAGCGCAAGCGCGCCATCCATCAGGGTTACCCCGCAATGAACGTGAATCTCTATCAGATGGCGAAACACGTGGCGCCCCATCTTTCGGTTATCGACGGCTACACCGGTATGGAAGGAAACGGCCCCGTAGGCGGCATAGACGTGGATTTGCGTCTCGCGGTCGCCGGCACGGATTTCGTGGCGGCCGATTCACTCGCGGCGCATCTGATGGGTTTCGATCCGGAGAAGGTCGGGTATCTGCACTACTGCAATATCGGCGGCCTGGGTACGGGCAATATCGACGAGATGGAGATTCTCGGGGAGAGCGTGCAGGATTGTATCGGTAAGAAATTCCAGCCCCATTCCGGCTACAAGAGCCAGCTCGAGTGGCAGGTAGCGGGTGTGGAGCGGTATTTGTAAGGCCGATGAAATCGCGGCGTGACTTGCCGGGGTGCGCGCTGCCGCCCGCGGTGTGCCGGCCGGTGCGTCTTCTCAGATACCGCGCACTGTGCCGCCTGAGGAGCTTGTCTTGTCGAGCGGCGGGTGCTTCGCGATCTCCTCTTCGTCGAGGACGAGCCCCAATCCGGGTGATTCTGAAAGCTCGATGTAGCCATCCTTCTGCCGCGGGAATCCTTTTGTCACGGTGAAGTAATGATCGGTATAAAACTCCGCGTGGTACTCCAGGATTAGAAAATTTATTGCCGATGCGCCAACGTGAGCTTCAGCCATGGCTCCCACCGGGCTGCACACATTGTGCGGCGCCAAATGGACGTGTTTGGCTTCCGCTATCGCAGCGATCTTCTTGAGCTCGGTGATGCCACCGGCGTTTGCAATATCCGGCTGCAGCACGTCCGCGGCTTCCTGTTCCACAATCTGCATAAAAGGAAACTTTGTGTAGAGCCGTTCACCCGTGGCAATCGGTATGTTGACCCGGTTCCGTACGTCCTTCAACTCGTTCACGTTTTCCTGGGAGACCGGTTCCTCAAACCAGAAGGGCCTGTACGGCTCGAGGCGCTTGCCTAATTGGATGGCGGTGGCGGGGGAGAACTTTGCGTGGACTTCGACGAGGATGTCCACATTTGGCCCGACCGCGTCCCTCACCGCGGCAACCCGGTCTTCCGCGAGCTGGGCCTCCGACGGTGAAATGGAGTAGTAGTTGGTCTGTCCAAAGGGGTCGAACTTCATGGCGGTGTAACCCATCTCGACCACCCGCTTCGCCTCCTCGGCGTTCTGCTCGGGTGTACCGGGATTAGTGTACCATCCGTTGGCATACACCCGCAGCCGTTTCCTGTGGGCGCCTCCTA
>CAZHXC010000460.1:2947-3251 GCA_964536145.1 uncultured Spirochaetales bacterium
GGTTTGCGCCCCACCCAGGATCTTCCACACCGGCTGCCCCAGGATCTTGCCCTTGAGGTCCCATAATGCAATATCGATTCCGGAGAGCGCGGTGGATGCAATCCGCCCGCCCCGGGCGTTGACGTCATGGTAGAGGGTGGTCCAGATCACCTCCGAATCCAACGGATCTTTTCCCTCCAGGTAGCGCGGCACCCATTGCCTGATCATCGATATTACCTCAGAATCATAAGCCATGGGGCTGGCGTCACCCACACCGTAGACCTGCGGATCATCGGTGAGCACCTTGACCAGCAGCCAGTTCCGG
>CAZHXC010000461.1:0-223 GCA_964536145.1 uncultured Spirochaetales bacterium
CCACATTAAATGAGAGCTCGTTTTTGAGCTTTCTGTACCTGAGATTGAGCTCAACTTTTCCGCGACGCACCCTCGAAACAAGATATTCTCGAAACCTCGGCTCCAGAATGCTCAGGCTCTGCGGCAAATTGACGTATACATCAAGGTACCTGTTATTGTAGCTCTTGATCTCCATACGCGCGTGCCGGACATCGTCCTGATACTCGCCGTAGCCGAAACCGGT
>CAZHXC010000461.1:233-3242 GCA_964536145.1 uncultured Spirochaetales bacterium
CTGTAAACCTCCAGTGCGCTGTTCAAGGAGTGTTTCTCCCAACTTCCAGTTGTCACCGGCACCCATCGTGATAAATACATCGCCTGGTGCTAACAGCTCACGGCAATATCCTTCAGCATCTCCGATTTTCTCGAAGTAATATGCCCTTGGGTGCCTCTCCCGCACCGCTTGAAACAGATCGCTGCCGGAGATCTCTCCTCCCTTTTCCCGGGCTGAAGCGTAGATCCCGTGCAGGATCACAATGTCCGCCGAGTCAAACGCTCTTACAAACCCTTCAAAGAGGTCTCTCGTTCTCGAGTAGAGATGCGGCATGAAGTCTACGATGATCCTCCGGCCGGGATAGAAGTTGCGGTATCCCTCGATGGTGGTGGCGATTGCGGTTGGATGATGCCCATAGTCATCGAGAAAGAGGATGCCGTCACGTTCACCGACAATCTGGCTGCGCCGTCTCGAGCCGGCAAATCCGAGGAGCGCATCCGCTATAGCATGCAGTGCGGCATTTTCGATCTTTCCATACTCCTTCCTGAGCAGCGAGAACGATAGCGCCACAGCCGCGGCTGCGTTGAGTACGTTGTGTTTCCCCGGGACCCGGAGCTCGAGACTATCCGGGACACCTTCCACCAAAAACTCCACCTTTCCTTCACCGGCGTTTACGTCGCTTATCCTGAACGGGCCTTCAGCGGAAAAGCCGTAGGGAACCAATGACAGCCCGGGTTTCATCGAGTGTAAACGCCCCGCCACTCTCACGGCGCCGGGGTCATCGGCACAGTAGATAAGCTCTCCATCAGGTGGAAGCCGTAACCCGTAGGAGAGGAATGCTTCCTCCACATCTTCGAGACCGGAGAAGTAGTCGGTGTGATCCAATTCGATGTTTGTGATAACGATCCTGTCAGGGTGAAAGGAAAGAAAATGCCTCCGATACTCGCAGGTTTCGGCTACCAGGAACTCGTTGCCCAATGTGATTGTTGAACGGTCATCGAAGTCCCGCACCGCGGTGCCGGCGATAATTGAGCCGGGCAATTCGAGCCTCCGGATGATGGCGCCGGTCATAGCGGTGGTTGTCGATTTTCCATGCACCCCTGCGATGCCGGTTGCATCACAGCGGCTCGAAAGCTCTCCGAGCATTTCCGGATACGAGTAGACCGGTATGCCCAAGGCGCCCGCCCTTACGAGCTCCGGAGTGGTATCCCTCGGGTACGCCGCCGAATGCACCACCAGGTCAACATTTGCGTCAATATTGGTACCCGTAAACTCTTCAACATACCGGATGCCGAGCCTGTCCAGGATTGCGTCAGTGTAGAACTTTTCGGTTGTGTCCGAACCGGAAACTGTCGCTCCCCGGTCGTTGAGGAGCTCTGCGAGAGCGGCCATTCCGGTGCCCTTTATGCCAACGAGAAAAACGCGTTTATCCGCAAAATCGCTTGCCGCCGGAGCCGGAAACACAGGAGGTTGGTTCAACTGAAGGCCCTCTTAATGCGCGAGCACGCCTCGAGAAGCCTGCTCCGCTGTGTGGCCAGGTTCATTCGCTGGAAGCCCGCTCCGCCGGTCCCGAAGGTCTCTCCGGCGTTGAGCCAAACCCCCGTTTCCCCGAGCATCTTCTCCCTCAACGCTTCCGGAGCCATCCCGGTATTCCGGAAGTCCAGCCACGCGAGATAGGTGCCTTCGAGCGGGGTCACTCGAATACCCGTGCCTGCCAACTCGCTCTCGAGTGTCGCCCTGTTGCCATCGAGATAACGCAACAGAGCATCGAGCCAGTAGCCGCACTCGCCGTAAGCGGCCCGTGCCGCAACTGCCGGAAAGGGGCCGAACTTGGTGTCGTGCGCGGGTTTCCGGATCAGGCACCGTAATCCAGCCCATGTGCAACCCGGCAAGATTGAAGGTTTTTGTTGTTGATGTAAGAACCACAACCGGCACGTCATACTCTTTGCTCAACGCATAGAGCGGTGAGTGTGTATGGCCGGGCATGATCAAATCCGAATGTATTTCGTCTGAAATGACAAGTAAACGCCGCCGGGAGCAGACCTCGAGAACCGCCTGCAATTCTTCCCGCTTGAAGACCCTTCCAACCGGATTGTGAGGGTTGCACAACAGGAGTGCTTCAGATTGTTCGGCCACACGATCCAGATGATCGAGATCGATGCTATATTCGCGGTTCTTTTCGATTAGTGGATTCTCCACCACATAGCGGCCGTTAGCCTCGATAATCGGCGGGAAGGGAAAATAGACCGGAGGCTGGAGGATGATTCCGGCTCCCGGTGGTGTGACCGCCCTGATTGCCAGCGCCAGGGATTTGAGCACACCGCTCGATTGAAGGAGCCACTCCTCCTCCACACGGACACCCTGACGCGTTTGCACCCAGCGAACATAGGTATCGTTCAAATCCTCCGGCGGCCTCGAGTAGCCGAACACGCCACGCTCCACTATATCGCGGAGCGCGCAAATAACCGGCTCGGGCGCCCGGAAATCCATATCCGCCACCCACATCGGAAGGAATTCGTTAGATTCATGGCCCGGGGGCTTCGAGTCCCACTTGGTGCTGTTTGTGTTTCGTCTGTCTACAATTCTGTCAAAATCGGGCGTATCCGCGGTTGTCATGGTACCAACAGTACCATGGAGGCCAACCCGCTTTCTACCTCTTCACCGACCCGTCCGCGGTCCCTAGGCGCTCAACAGCTCCTTGTCGATCACCTGCTTGAATGTTTCCTTTGGCAGTGCGCCTGAGGCCATCTGCGGCTTTCCGTCCTTCGGGATGAACAGCAGGCTTGGTATGCTCTGAATACCAAACGCCATGGCGAGCTCCTGTTCCGACTCGGTATCTACCTTGTAGAAATTTACCTTTCCTTCGTATTCGGTAGAGAGCTCTTCAATAACCGGGGCAACCATCTTGCAGGGGCCGCACCAGTCGGCATAGAAATCGATAACCGCGGGCAGTTCGCCCTTAAAACTCCACTCCGAGTTATTCTCGTAATCAAAAATTTCTTCCAAAAACTTCTCTTTCGTTAATTTCGT
>CAZHXC010000462.1:0-3226 GCA_964536145.1 uncultured Spirochaetales bacterium
TACAGGTGGGCGGATGCGGTGCTGGAAGGAACCGCCGGCGGCTACCCCGCAGATATCCATTGCCTCTATGTCGGCGGCGGTAACACCCTCTGCACCGGGGCGGACGTGCACAAGAGTGTGCGAGCGTTTCAGGCGGTGGAGTTTTCGGTATGCCACGAGCTGTTTATGACACCCACCGCGGCATACTGCGATGTGGTGCTCCCGGTCACCGGTTTTCTCGAACGTGAAGACGTGATGTTTCCGTCCGGCAACTATCTTCTCTACTCGGCCAAGGCTGCCGAGCCGCCGGGTCTCGCGCGCAATGATTACGATGTCTACGCAAGCCTCGCCGAACGCTTCGGGTTGAAGGAAGCCTTCACCGGCGGGCTGACCGCGGGAGAGTGGCTCGATAGGTTCATCACCGAATCCGAAATTGATGATCCTGAGAACTTCAAACGCACCGCGCTGTACATCCGGCCTGACAACAATCGGGTGGGCTTCTCAGATTTCATCGCAGATCCGGCGAGCAATCGGCTCTCCACACCTTCGGGCCGGATTGAGCTGGCATCGGCACGATACACGGAGACCGGTTTCCCGGCGTATCCGACCTATCGCGGATACCGCCCGCCGCCTGAGAGGCCGCTGTACCTGATCACCCCCCATGCCCGTTATCGGATAAACTCGCAAAACGCCAATTTTGAGTGGGCCGCCCGGCGTGAGATACCGGTACTCGACATGAATCCCCAAGACGCGGCAAGGCGCGGGATAGCCGACGGGGACACCGTTCATATTCTGAGCGATACCGGCAGCCTCGAGCTGCCCGTTCGAGTAACCGAAGCGATGATGCCGGGGGTGGTGTGTCTGCTCGCCGGCGCGTGGGTCGAGTTTGCGGGTCATGGGGCTGGAGACGATGAAATTAGCGGCGGCTGCCCCAATGTGCTCACATCGACCGAACCTACAATGCCGAGTGTGAGCTCGAGGACCCATTCGATTGGCGTTGAAGTCGTGAAGGCCCACCTGTAAACTTACAGAAGCGGCCGCCCCACCGGCGGCGTAAGAACCAGAGTATCCCGGAGGAGAAATGGAAAAAGAAGAAAGCATGCGCCACAAACTCGTAGAGATCTATGGCGAAGAGCAGGGTAGGGCGAACTTCGACTACATCATGCAGGCGCTCGATGCCTACCGGCCAGGGAAGGCGCATGGCGGAGCGATAGACAAGGCAACCAAGGGCGTTCCGGAAACGGCCGCCGAATCTCCGGGTACGTCGCGGCAGCCCGGGCGGGACCCCGTCGATAGGCTTGCGGGCAAAATCTTTGCCATCTGCTACCCGGATAATGTCTACAACGACACCCACCCGACTCTGCAGACCCTTGGGGAAGTCCTCGACAACTACTTTCCCGACATCAGCGGCATACACGTCCTTCCCGAACGTCCGATGAGCCACGATGACCTGTGGCCCCAGGACCTGCATGAGTTTATTCCGGGAGACCTCGCGTTTGACCTTATCGGTTATCTGCAAAAACGGGGCGTCCTCACTGCAGACCGCACAATCGCGCGCGAGCAGACCGATGGAAAGCCGGTTGCAAAGCCGGCCCGGATCCTTTCCGATTGGTACGACGAGCGCACCGCGACGCCCGCCGGGGACTCAAGAATCAAAGTTGGCAGAGAGGAGTTCCTCCGGCGGCTGCAAAGCATGATAGATTCCCGCCGCAAATCCCACTTCAACGACGGCGGTTTTTCACAGATTTCCCGGGCCAGGGTCGATCCCCGGTTTGGCGATACGCAAAACCTCGTTGAGCTCTCACATCGGTATGACCTCATGCTCGATTACGTGGTCAACCATCTCGATATCGACAACGAGATTCTCGAAGCGTTCAGACGCGGCGAAAACGACGGGTCGGCCTTCATCATCATTTCGCCGGAAGAATATGAGCGGAGAAAGAAGAACGGCGATATCGCAAAGACATTTAGACCCAGGCCCTTTCCACTGTTTACCGGATTGCGGAAGTATCCGGTAAATGGTTCGGAGCCCAAGACCGATGCAATGAACAAGCGTTTCGAGGAGTCGGGGCTTTCGCCACCGGATGATCGGGTAACGAGATTTCTATCCATATATTTCAAAGTCAGGAACGATCAGGGCCTTGGCGCCGAGGACCGCCGCATCGTTACCAACTTCATCGATCTAATTTCCTCACACGGAACAGACACCGGAAGGCTGTTCACAGAGTCAACGGTACAGGAGGGACAGCCGGCACTTACGAAAGAAGCCGCCGCCGGAATGAAAGAGTTCTGCGGGCTCGCCGGGATCAGCTCAGATTATGCCGATGTGTTCGAGCGCTTCGACGACGAGATCTACGGCGAGAAGTTTTTTGTTTACACCACCTTCAGCGAATCTCAGGCCGATATCAATCCAAAATCCGAAGCGGGATTCAGGCTCGTCGTGGACGATCTGTTTCATCTTCTGAACAGCGGTGATCTTTCGATGATGCGGATGGACGCAATCAAATACTTATGGAAGGAAATCGGCAAGCGAAACTTCGATATGGAAGAGGGCAACAAGCTCATAGATGTCATTCGGCTCACGCTTTCGATCGCGGAGCCCGAGTTGCTTCCCCTCGACGAGGTGAACAGCGCCGATCAGGACGTCTACCGGATGGGGAGCGACGGCGGTTTCTACTATCTCTTTGGACAGGTGAACGCACTACCCGCGGCGTTCAACACCGGGTCTCTGAGGCCGCTCGAGCGGCTCACCGCTACGATGGCTGAAAAATGCCCTGAGGACTTGCTACTCTTTGTCTTGTTGAGCAGCCATGACGGGAGATCGGTCCAGGGCATCGGTGTCGATAGACCCGATGGGCACGTGAGTATCCGGGCGTTCTTTCAGTTGCAGAAAGTGGTGGAAGCCCGTGGTGGAAAGGTGAAGTACAGGAGCGTGCCGCAGGGCATGATACCCGCGGGCACCTTCGAAAAGGCGTGCTTCGAGCTTGGAGTCGACGCCGATGCATTTGATGAGCTGTTCAGCCGGGAAGGCGATGAATACCGATTGAAGAGCCCGCAGGCAGACGGCGAGGAGTTCCGCGCCGCGGTGGAACAAACCGCCGGTAACGCCCCCGATGAAGAGACCGTGAGTGCCGTCATCGATTTCCTCACCGACTGGGTGATTATCGGACGAGCTGCCTACGAGTTGTGCTGCACCACCAGATCGGCCTTCGATCCGGCGGGGCCGGACGCGGATCCGGCGGCGCGC
>CAZHXC010000463.1:0-2798 GCA_964536145.1 uncultured Spirochaetales bacterium
CGATGTGGTCAATAATGCCTTCGATTGTCGGCTCCTTTGGATGAATGAAAAACGGTACATAGCTGATACCGATATACCCACCGTTCTCGGCCAAGGCTTTGAGCTGGTGGTCATCAAGATTCCTGACGTGATCGCAGAGCGCCCTGCAATTACCATGGGTGAACGACACCGGTTTTGAGGAAACTTCGAGGGTGTGGTAAAAGCCACCCGGGCCGATATGCGCAAGATCGATCAGCATCCCGAGCTTGTTCATTTCCCGGACAAGCTCTACGCCAAACTTTGTGAGACCTACGCCGTCCCTCGCTTCCATACAGCCGTCGGCGGCGACACTGCTCACGTGGTGGGTGAGGCCGATGGAGCGAACACCAAGCTTGTGCAGCATCCGGAGCACGTTGAGACTGCCTTCGGTGCAGTCGGCGTTTTCAATTGCAAGCAAAATAGCGGGCACACCAAGTTCCTTTGCCTTCAGGATGTCCGCCGTCGATGTCGCGACCTTTGCCCTGGAGCCTGAATCTGCAATATCGTCCAGGAAATAGCCGATTCCGTCGAGAGCGTATGCGAGCTGGTTCTTTCGGGGGATGGTAACATCCACGGAAGAAAAACTGACATCGATACCACCTTTCGCCATCGTAGGGGCGTTGAGCTGGATCTCGGCAGCACCCGGACGCGGTCCTTCGGGTCCGCGCAACTTTTCGATAGTGCCTCTCCACGGCAGGTCACGTTTCCCGCCAAAAAAACTCATATTACCTCGCCTTATATAGGCGACAATCGCATCCGCGTGACTGTCGATAACCAGGGCGTCCTTATGAAGCGTTTCTGCATTTATTGGGCTTGCCTCCGACAACTTCTGCCTCCTTGAAATTGATACTGCGGTGGGTCATCAAAGTATAGCGAGCCCTCCTTGTAGGGGCAAGGCTGCGGGGCGGAGCGCGTCCTGGCGCGTCCTGGGCGCGAGCACGGCCGGGACTCCCGGGCGGTCCTTTATTTTGCTACCTTTGGCAGTGTCAGGATAAAGATGAGCGTCGCGATAGGCAGGACGCCAAACAACAGCCACACCACCGTGTAACTCCCCCAGGTGTCAAATACCCACCCGGCGAGAGGCGGAGCGGCAATACCTCCTATCGCACCAATACCCATAACCAGACCGGTGATGCTGCCGAAATTCGTTCTGCCGAAATACTCCCGCGCCAGGGAAATCCTCAGCGCGTTGCCGCCGCCGTAACCGGTACCAAAAAGGGCTAGAAAGGGAACAACGAGCCAGAATCCGGCAATTGAGGCCAGACCAAAGCAGAGAATCCCCATACCCATGAGAACGAAGGCCCCGGCTGCTACCTTTCTCCTGTCAAACCTGTCACCAAGTGAGCCGAACAGGAGCCTCCCGGCAATGCTCGCCATAGGAACAGCCGCGGCGATGAAGCCCGAGGTGGATCTTGCAATACCGATGCTGCTCAGATACGGCATGACATGCAGGATAGTGGAGCTCATCACTATCATGTGGCAAACCGACATCAGCGCAAGACGCCAAAAGGTCCCGCTTCTGAGGGCCTGTCCAATCTTGAGATCGGCTGCAGCTTCTGTGACTTCACCCGCTTTGACATCCTGGGAAACAACGGGTGAATCATCCGATCCCAGCCCACCGGGGTTTTCGTTCCTTGCGCCATCGGGTAACAAGCCGTAATGCTCCGGTTTTTGCCGGAATACCATAGAGAGCGGGAGCACAACCGCCGCGATGGCTGCCGCAAGGGTGACGAGAGCACCGCGCCATCCGATCGCATCGATAAGCCCGACGATTGCCGGTACAAGCAGTCCGCTAAAACCGAATCCGCAGATAGAAATGGCAGTGGCCAATCCGATTTTCCTGTGAAACCAGTTGGCGACGGTGGTCATAAGGGAAATGCCGGTGCAGGCGCTCGTCCCCAGTGTCATGAGGGCAAACGCAGCATAAAACATGACGAGGGTACTGCTTCTGCTGAGTACGAACATACCCGCAGCCGCCAGGATAGATCCCGCAAATATGAGTCTTCGCGGCCCCCAACGGTCAACGAGTATACCAATGAAAGGCGCAAGAAGCCCCGCCTCCAGACCACGGAGAGAGGAGGCGAGGGATATCTGGGCGTAGGTCCATCCCATCTCATCAACAATTGGCTCAAAGAATGCGGTAAATCCGTAGAAAACTGATCCGCCGACAAAGAGTGAGATCAGAAAGGAGCTGCCGACAATCCACCATCCATAGAAGATTCTATAAGGCTTTATTACTGTTTGCACCTCTTAGCCGAAACCCTCGCATTCCGGCCATCGTTTCGCAGGCGAATGGTGTATGGCTTTCATATGCTGTTACTTCGGTGTACCTTACCACTACTGTGAACTCGCAGGCAATACGATAACAGAAGAACAAAGGGGGAGCGCATGAGTCTCAAAGACAAGGTATGTATCATTACCGGAGGAAACAGCGGGATTGGACGGGGTATCGCCATAAAGTTTGCAAAGGAAGGCGCGAAAGTTGCCATCGCGGGCCGCACATCCGCAACTCTGCAGGAGGTTGCCGATGAGATTCAGGCTCTCGGTGGGCAAATCGACACCTTTTCCCTCGATGTTGCGAATTATTCTGCTGTAGAGAATATGGTAAAAACGGTATCCGAGAAATACGGCAAGGTGGATGTTCTGGTAAACAGCGCCGGAGGCGGCGCGCTCCACAAACGGACACTCACTACCACACCCGAAGACATGCAGCAGGTCCTGAACTCTAATCTTCTGGGCACGATTTACTTCACTCAGGCGGTCCTGCCGTCGATGCTTCA
>CAZHXC010000463.1:2808-3221 GCA_964536145.1 uncultured Spirochaetales bacterium
CAGGGGACCATCATTAATATCTCATCCGGCGCATCCCGGCGCCCCGGATTGCTCGGAGGCATGATCTACGGAGTCGCAAAAGCCGGTGTGAACAATTTCACCGAGTTTATCAACTCAGAGTTCAGTAATTCGGGCGTACGAGCTTGCGTTGTGTTGCCGGGTGAAGTTGACACGCCTGCGCTGACGCGAAACCGGCCGGTACCTGTTTCGCAAAGTGCAAGAGAAACCATCCTCAAGCCTGAAGATCTCGCTGAGGCTGTGGCGCTCATAGCCGAACTTCCTGACAGAGCTCACATACAGGAACTCGTCGTCAGACCAACCATGCGTCGCGATACCTCGGCGGAGGTTCCGCCGGCCTGACGGGGGACTTTTTACAACGAGGGCGGGTGGTCTGCAAAGCGACGCCGCCAAAG
>CAZHXC010000464.1:0-3204 GCA_964536145.1 uncultured Spirochaetales bacterium
CTTGCTATCCTCGGATTTGCAGTTTTTCAGCGAGCTATATGCGATATTGCAGTATACTCAGTCGTTGAAGTAAACCGCTGCGCGGTGGCTTTTCACTCTACCAACCAACCATAGCCATACCGATTAGACTTCTCTTTAACACTTTCGTTAAGGAGAAGAATCTATGACCAACACAATCGGCCAATTCAAGAAAGACCTGGAGATCAAAGGCTTTAGTGACAGGACCGTCGATAGCTATCTGCGCCATGTTCGCACCTATCGCGACTATCTCGACCGTCCTATCGATTCGAATGATGCAGGGGAGCAAGTCAAAGACTACTTCCATTACTTATTACACACAAAAAACGCTTCCCGCTCGTACGTGCGCCAGAGCTACGGCGCCCTGAAATATTACTACACCGTCACCCTCGGACTTCGATGGGACGTTGACAGAATCCCTCGCGTCCGCCAGGTACACAAACTGCCCGAAATCGTAAATCACGAAGAGATGCGACGGCTTCTCGCGGTCACGAAGAACATCAAACACAAAGCCATGCTGATGCTCACCTATTCGGCGGGACTTCGAGTGAGTGAAACTGCAGCGTTGAAGCTCGCCGATATCGACTCCCAGCGGATGACGATCAGGGTCGATCAAGGGAAAGGTAAGAAGGATCGCTATACGATATTAGCCGCGAGTACTTTGGAGTTTCTTCGTGGGTATTGGCGGATGTACGAGCCGAGTCATTGGTTGTTCGAAGGGCAAAAGCCGGATTCTCATATAAATGCGAGTAGTATCCAGCGAGCATTCTATGCGTCAAAGGAGAAGGCGCGTATCAAAAGACCGGTCACGGTTCATTCACTGCGGCACAGTTTCGCCACCCATCTGCTGGAGCAAGGCACCGACATCCACATTGTAGAACGATTATTGGGGCACAGCAGCATCAAGACCACCACCATCTACCTGCATTTGAAAAAGGAGAGCCTAACCAAGGTCGTAAGTCCGCTCGACCGCCTGCTCGGCGATGAGCAGAGCTGAACTCGAGGTTGCTGATATTTTCAGGCGGTATGCGAGTCAGTATGAGCAGGAAAGCCAAACAAGCATCCCCTATCAGCACCGGAAGGTCATTGCTCATATTACCTCGTGCCGGGACCGACACTGCCCGAAATGTCAGTTCCTCAAAAAAGAACGATGGATCAGCGACAGGAATCGGGAAGTATTGCCGGTTCAGTATTTTCATGTGGTATTCACCGTTCCTGATGATCTTGTTTCTCTGATCTACGGTAACCAGAAGAAACTCTACACGCTGCTATTGCGTTGCGCCGGGCAAACGATCACCGAGCTCGGAAGAGAGCCCGCGCGTCTCGGCGCCCGCACCGGAGCGATCTGTATATTGCATACCTGGGGGCAGAAACTACAACTGCATCCTCATGTTCACACTATCGTACCTGGCGGCGGGTTAAGCGAGGACAACACTCGCCGGATCTCCTGTAAGCGAAACTACTTCATGCCTGTTGCGGTATTGTCAAAACGGTTTCGCCGGAAGTTCATCGACGGATTGAAGAAGATGTATGCCGATAAAGATCTGTATTTTGGCGGGACATTGCAGTCCTTACAGGATCCGGAAGTTTTCCAGAGGCTCGTTGATACGCTTTATGCTACTGATTGGGTTGTCTATGCAAAGCCGGCGTTCAAAGCTCCGGCGACGGTAATCGAATACCTCGCCCGTTACACCCACCGCATTGCTATCAGCAATTACCGTATCGTGAAACTCGAAAACGACAGGGTGTTTTTCCGCTATCGTGACTATCGGGATGACAACAAGCAGAAGATAACGAGCTTGCCGGCGGTCGAGTTCATACGGCGGGTCCTGCTCCATGTAGTTTCGAAAAGGTTTGTACGGATTCGTTACGTCGGCCCCCTGTCAAACAGAACGAGAGCGCGGAACGTTCTGCTGTGTCGGCAACTGCTGAAGGTCAAACCGGAGGAGATACCGGAACCTGTCGAGTACGAGGATTTTGCTGATTTTCTTTTTCAACTCACCGGGATTGATCTCACCATATGCCCAGTGTGTAACGGTTCGATGATTGCCGGACGGACCATTCAAGCAGTCCGGTCCATCAGAGCCCCTTGAGGAGCATCGCCGGTGCATCGATCAGATAACGAATGAAACTCAGGAGGGATGAACGGTTGGGCGAAGTGTATTCTATGGCCGGTATGGATCCGGTATTTCCGCATTTTCGAGAAAAACCGGCAGATCAATGAGAGATCAACTGTCTATAACACGAAAGAACGATAGGCATTTATTGAAGTTGTTTCTTGAGAAATACCTTGCTACCCTCTATACTCAATGTAAGTTGGCAGAAAGCCGCAGATTGAAACTCCATAGAAGGCTTAACGGTGCAGGCGGCTTTAGTTCAACGGGCGAGTATCAAAAATTGGCGGCATCGATATTCATTCCATTTTTTTTGAACAACTTTTGATACTCGCCTAAGAGTTCGGCAGTGCAGGGAGAAGAGATACATGAATGAAGCATATGTGGCTATTGTTGCAGCTATTATCGCAGCTCTTGTCTCCGTTGGTTCATTAATATGGAATCTTGCTACAACCCGCATTTCTCGATCGCTTGTGCTCTCGGCTGAGGAGGCAGCAAAGCGCGGAGAGCTTGTGCGCCTGCATGGTCTAAAGGCCGTAGATCAGTTGCTGGTGGCGGTGTCCGGGATGATAGGCGCGGTGAGCGGACTTATCTTCATGAAAAAATACGGGATTCAGATAGATCCTACAAGAAAAGAAACGCAGCAACAAATCAAGGCGATTGGAGAGGAGCGAGCAAATATTCGAAAAGTTCGCATTATCTCAGCGCCGTATCTGGAATCAAATCTGATGCGTGAAATTGATGTAATTCTCGATGCGACATCAATGGTCGAACTCGATAAGGTCGAGGAGCTTGAGCGAAGGCTTCATGAGTTTGTTAACAAAGCGGCTCAGTATGCTCGTAGCAAGTACCTCAGCTAGGCGATCAGAATGCCGAACAAGACGATGCAGCGGAGGCCTTCGGCCCCGCTGATCTTTGACGTTGGCCAAAAAAGCAGATGAACCATGATACATGATGCAGTGAAAAAACAGGATCGTTCGATTTTAAACCGGATCGCACCGTACCTGGTGCTGGCGCTGATGCTGGCCGCCTCAGTCTGGCTCTGGCGGTTCTGGGCCAACCACGAAACGAC
>CAZHXC010000465.1:0-3196 GCA_964536145.1 uncultured Spirochaetales bacterium
TGAAATGATGAGAGACAAACGAGAACGATGCATAGTGTCTCCTCCCTTGCGCTTTAGCAAAGCGACAAGGTCGGGGGAGGGTACGGGTCTTGTAACAAGAATCCCTAAACACCTTCCCACCGAAGGTTTTGGATTGGTTTTCTCAGGCAGGTATCCTGGCTCACGAGTGTGCGCCGTGTGGCGCGCGACCGGAGGCTGCCTTCCCGGGACGATCCCAGTGGCAACAAGCCTCAGGTCTTCCTCGTTCACAGTAGCGGGGGCTGCAACGGATTCTCACCGTTTTCCCTTTTCCCCTGAACGGGACCTAAGAAACAGAACATCAAAATATCACGGTCAGAAATTAAGTGCAAGCGTGAGAATTTGGCTGATGAAGCAGCGAGCCCATCCACTGGGGCTTCCAAGCCAGCCATCCCGGCCTGCCGGACTAAAACTCTACCTGCGGCAGCTCTCTCGCACTCTCATCGATCTCAAAGTAATCCCGTGGGCTAAACCCCATCGTGCCTGCGATGATCGATCCTGGAAACCGTCTGATACTCGTGTTGAAGCGACGGACCTCATCGTTGTATCTCTTACGGGCGACAGCTATCCGGTTTTCCGTTCCCGCAAGTTCATCCATTAGTTGTATGAAGTTCTGATTCGATTTGAGCTGCGGATAGTTTTCAACTACGACGAGCAAACGGCTCAAAGCGCCCTGGAGCTCATTGTAACTCTCCGCGGTCTCTTCCACGGTTCCGGCGCCGGCCAATCTTGCACGGGCATCGGCGATATCGGAGTAGATCTGCTGCTCCTGTGCGGCAAAACCCTTCACCGTTGAAACGAGATTCGGGATGAGATCGGACCGCCGTTGCAGCTGGTTTTCTATCTCCGCCCACGCTGAGTTGATGTTCTCATCCAATGTAATGAGCTGATTTCTCGAACGAACATACCACGACACAAAAATGAGAACTACTACTACGATAACAAGTAAAGCTATGCCGATTCCGGCTTTTCTACGCATACCCATTGCTGTCTCCTTGAATTAAAAACCTCGCGACGCTCCGCCGCCGCCGAAACCACCGCCGCCGAAGCCGCCAAAACCGCCTCCGCCGGAGCCGAAACTCCCAAATCCGCCTCTCCCGCCACGTCTTCCAAATCCGCCGAGGAAGATCAGCGGCCACAGAAATCTGCCTCCAATAATGAAAATAAAGACGAATATGATATAGATGGGTGATTGGCGTAAGCTCGAACCCGATGAGGCCCGTGCGTACTTCCTGCTTTCAGCCTGCGAAATGCCTGAGAGATCTACATCATACTCCTTCTCGATGACGCCTGCGATTCCCTCGACAGATTTTTCAAAACCGGTGCCAAAGTCGTTATTACGGAAATATGGGATCATCGATTCGTCCATGATCCGACCGACTAAGCCGTCAGGGAGCGCTCCCTCCAATCCGTACCCGACCTCTATACGCGCACGGCGTTCCTCGAGTGAAAGGATGAGGAGCACGCCGTTGTCCTCGCCCTCTTTGCCGATTCCCCATTTGGTGGCGAGATCCACCGAATACTGCTCGATAGACCCGTAGGATCCCAGATCGGGTACCGTAACGACGGCGATCTCTACCGTCGTTGCTTTTTCGATGGTATCCGCCATTTGCGCTATCCGGGTCTCAGTATCCTGCGGGATAACATTGGCGAAATCATTCACGTATCCCCGTGGCGCCGGCAAATCCTGCGCGACGAGAATCGATGCGGTCATGATCAAGCACGCTGTCAATAAGAATAGATATTTCTTCTTCATATACTATGTTTCCATTCTGTCGACGTTGGTGACCAACTCATCAAGAAGTGATAACAGTCCTTTTACTGTAGATACAGGATCCAGTTTTTCGCCGTTTCGCAACCTGGCGACATCCACGATAATGTCGGTTGAAACACCGAACTTCGCACCTAATTCCCGGGAGAGCTCGTCCGGCTCGGCGGGTACCGCATCATCGCCTTTTAGACGGAGCAATCCTCTGAAAAGTGCGTTCTGTGCGCCAAACCACTCCTGCAGGAATTCCTTTGAGGTCCGGGACTTCCCCTTTCCGTGTAGCAGCGCGCTCCGTATAGAAGTGATACTCCCACGGAGCTGCTCCTCCACCTGATGACGAAGGTGTTGCTTCGCTATCTCCAGTTTCTCGGTAACATCTTCACCGTAGATCACCTTTCTCGAGTTGCGAATATCCAGGTATTCCATGGGAAAAACATCCGCCGAGTTGACAAAATCATTAACCGTCATAATCAGGGGAGTTATTCTGTTTTTCCGGATGAGCTTGGCGGCGCTTTTGCCAAAAGAAATAACGTCATCCGGCCTGTCAGCGGTAATGAGAATGAGCACATTCACATCGGAGACACCATCTGTAAAGCGCCCCGTTACGGCGCTTCCGTACAGCATAACCGATACGAGATTATCACCGAGCACTTCCCCGGCCAGGGACACAAAATCCGTCTCCATCCTCTCAAGTATTTTCGTTTGTTCTTTTGTCACCGTTCTGTCTCCATATTTAGAATTTACGTTGAGGACACCCCAATAGACTGCCGGTTCGGCATCCCGCGCACGCTAAAGAATTACTTTTCTATTCTATGTTCCCTTAATATACACATGAAACACGTGTTTATGCGAAAATGGCCACTGTCTCGAGAGAAGTCAAGTGGTATTTTCTTTGGTGATTGCCTCAGGTAACGTTTTTCACGAATTCTCTGATTTTCTTCTTGATCTCGTCCTTCAGAGAACGGACCTGAGCAAGCTTGGACTCCCTGTCTCCAGCGAACCTCGACGGGTCCGGAAAAGGCCAGTTCAAGCGTTGCACAATCCCGGGAAATAGCGGACACTTTTCACTTACCTCCGGGTCGCAGACTGTGATGACGTATTCGTACAGCTTACTCGCCTTGTACAGATCAAAAACATCCGTCGTATGCTTTCCGGTCAGATCGACGCCTTCCTCTTTCATTACCTCAACGACAAGCGGATTGATCGTACCCGGCTCCAGGCCTGCGGATTCCGCTTCGAACCTGTGACCGCCTATTTTGCGGAGAAGCTCTTCAGACATCTGGCTCCTGGCACTGTTATGTTCGCAGACAAATAACACCTTTATGGCATCCATTCTTTCACTCCGTTGGAAATAACGTATAGATAGCATAAAATAGCGAGTTCAATCGGCTAAAAAGAAATTTCTCACGA
>CAZHXC010000466.1:0-3180 GCA_964536145.1 uncultured Spirochaetales bacterium
GTGCGGCTCCCTGGCTGTATTTGAGCGTATAGGTATCAGGAACCGGGGCGTACGGCGCTCCTGTAGACCATCTGCCCGACGTTGCTGATTGCTGCGGGTGAAAGCGCGGCTTGTACACCGTCTCGAGCAGTCCGTTCTCTCCGATGTAGATGCTCGCCATAATCATCGCTTCCGCTCGTTTCATCCGGTAGAGATCGGTGTCGATGCCGTCTTCCTGCACGAGCGGGTTGAGTGGGTCGACGACGTGGGTGCCGTCGCCTTTTCCCCATTCAACTTTGAGCAGACCTGCTGTAAGATAGCCGAAATCGAAAAAAGCCCGGAGATAGAGCTCGTCTATCACGTCCGCGGGCACCACGGGCTCATCGTCAACCTCGAGATCGAAGACAATCGTACCTTCAAGCTCATCGGAGACAACATCGAGGGTGAGAAGCGCCTCCGGTGACACAGCCACCGCGCTGTCCCAACCTTCATCAAGAAAATACCGGAGACATAGGCCTATCTCTCCGGTAACATCGGTACCGGTGCTCAGCGCCGCCTCGCCCGCATCGCCCGGCTCGTCCTCCGCAAATATATCGCCAAACCCGTCGTCCGCCATGCCGGCTTGGGTTGCAAAAAAAATAACGAACGCATAAAGTGCAATTCTCTTCATCTTGTCCTCCCCGACTCGAGAAAAGTCGTCGTAAAATATCCGGGGTCGATTGGGATGTCGTACTTCACCTGTACTACTTCGAGGATCGTCTTATGTCCGGACGCGACTGTTGTCATGGTCATTTCCCGGGCGATCCGGTATCCCTGGACCTCGTCAAACTCTCTCGTTTCCAGCATCTTTTGCAGCCTTTGGTCTTGACCGTATAGCTCCACCTTTGGAGTGAGCCATGTGGCTTTGTCCACCCAACTTATGTGCTTTCCGTATTCGGATCCCGATTGTTCGGTGGGGATTGATTCCACAACGTAACACTCAAACCCGTTAAAAGCCTCTTCGCGAAGGAGCGTGTGGGATGCCTCGGTCACCGCCGCATTCAATAGAGACATATCAGAATATGAAAAATCCGAACCCATGAACGAACCGCTCCTCTCGGACGCGGCTATCCGCTTCGCCTTCCGGAGCGCCGGCAAATAGATCCACTGATCATCGGCCCTCGATTCGTTTTCGATCGTGAGAAAGCGCGTATTCTTCACACTTGCCGGTTCGAGAAACACCGTAATTGTTTTTCTAAGCCCGTTTTCTTCGACAACAAGGGTCTGGAATCTGCGGATACTTTCATCACCGTCCGGGTCTGCCAGCACCATCCGGATGTCCATGGCCGAGCTTTCGGCCTGTTGGGTATCCATCACCTCTTGCATGATCTCTTCTCCGCTTTCCGCGCCAACCGGCAAAGCACAAAACACAAACCATAGCAGGCAAAGCGTTACGTATTTCAAAACAGCCTCCTTTGGCGCCGCATCGGCACCAACGTGAATTACCTCCGGAGAAACCGGGGTTTTGTTATTTCTATGACCATCGGGAGGACGATTAAGCTCGCCAGACACGCAAACACCATCGATACCGAGAAAAGCACTCCGAGCTGTTGTATCGGGATAAAGCGTGATATGAGGAGCCCCAAAAAGCCGACCGCCACCGACGTGGCGTTGAAGAGAATCGCGCTGCCTGTGGTCTTGTATACGGTGTTCAAAGGATTTTCCGCCCCGTCGGCAAGACACCGTTTGTATGCATTCATGTAGTGGATTGCGTAGTCGACACCAACGCCTATTGCCAGCGCAGCAAGGAGCGATGTGATAACGTCGAGATTGAAGTTGAGCGCCGCCATCAGCGAGAAGATTCCAAAAAGTGCATATGCGACAGGTATCAACCCGATCAAACCGGCGAAGGGAGAGCGGAAGAGTATGCTGACAATGATCCAGACGATGAGTAGAGCACCGGCGAGTGAATAGTACTGTGATTGTGTAACCAACTCTGAGAGAACGAGCGCGAGGGTTGCGGTTCCACCTGTCGAAATGCGCCACTCTTCATCGAGATAATATCCCCAGTACGCCTCGATATCTTTGAGCAGAGGATTGATGACATCCCTCTCCTGGCGGTCGAGCTGCAGCGTAATGAGTGTCCTGTCCGGCTCGAGGGTGTCGTTGATAACATAATCCAGACTTCCCGAGTAAAGCACCAGGTACTGAGTTATGAGCTCCTTGAGTTCCTCCTCAGTATCAAGCCCGTATTTTGCAGGGTCTTCCGGCACTTCGTAGAATGCGGCCCCTTGGAAATTCTTCAAAGAGAGAAAGGAATCGATAAACTCGGTAGAGGTAGGATCAGTTCCGGAGACAAGAAGAGCCTTTTGGAACATTCCCGCCAGCTCTTCGTAGCTGAGCGTTGCCGGCTCGTTCTCACTTGCGGCATCTGTAACACTTTCCGCCGCCGCCGTTCCCGCGTCAAAGCCGCCGCCGAAAAAATCAAAATCCACCGGTTCTTCTTCCTCGGCTGCTTCATAGGGAACGCTATCATAGTTCATTATCATATTAATTCGCTTGATGTTGGGTACTACCGTCTGAATGCCCGGGACGTGCTCATGACGTTCCGATACAAAACCGGCAAATCGATCGAGCCGGCGTAGAAACTCAGGACGCAGAATGTCGCCGCTTTCAGGTGCTTCTATCATTACCGAAACTATGCCCGTCCCGCTCAATTTCTCATTGAACACCGTGGTGTCCTGTACGAGCGAGCTGTCGGGTCGAAAGAAATCGATCATGTTTGTGCCGATATTGATTCCCGGTATTGCAATAACGGTCAGAGCGATGAAAAGGATTGAGAGTAGCGCAACGGGCCATTTACCACGCCGGACGAGTCTTTCGAGTATCACAAAGATCTTTGGTGTTGTGGTCCTCTCCTTCAAGCTTCTGTTGTTGTGAAACTTCTCCGTGTCGATTCCTCCGCCGTAGCGAAGCCTGAGGAGCGCCGGAATAAGTACCAGAGCAGCCACCTGTGAGAACACCACGCCTACCGCGCTCAGCACACCAAACGCCCTGAAGGGCCCGAGCGGGCTCGAAAGCTGTGACAAAAACCCGCCTGCGGTTGTTGCGCCTGCGAGGATGACGGAGAGACGTATCTTGCCGATACTCGCCCTTACAATCGCGCAGACTTCAGAGTAATTCAGGTGTCCTTGTGCATGAGAGACATCGTGATAGAAGTGG
>CAZHXC010000467.1:0-3174 GCA_964536145.1 uncultured Spirochaetales bacterium
GCAACACCCGCCCCCGCGAGTGATATTTTTGAGGTCGAACCAAAGACAAGCGGTCGCTCGGGATTTCCGGCCTGCTTGCACGCTTCGAGGAGGCTCTCCAGCGGCTCCGGACCACCGCCGTGATGGTGAACAGCATAGGCGTCATCCCAGAAGATGACAAAATCCCGGTAAGCCGTTTTCATCCCGGCGAGCCGCTTCACCACCTCCGGTGAGCAGGTGAACCCCGTCGGATTGCTGAACCGCGGAACACACCACATCCCGCGAAACTCGCCGTCCTCCGCTACCAGCTCAGCGATAGCATCTACATCCGGACCATCTTCATTCATCGGTACGCTCACCATCTCAATACCAAAGTGCTCGCAAACTGAGAAGTGTCTGTCGTATCCCGGAACAGGACAGATGAACTTTGTCTTCTTACCGAACCACGGATCACCGCCGGAGGCCGTGCCGTGGGTCATCAACTGGGACATCGCATCATACATGAGCGCGAGGCTCGAGTTGCCGCCGATGATTATCTCATCGGCGCCGACGTTGAGGTAGTCGGCAAAGAGCGCCTTGGCCTCGGTGATACCGTCGAGGCCCCCGTAGTTCCGGGTATCCACGTTGCCGGCAAAGTAGTTCTCCGCGTTGACGCTGGTCAACATACCGGCGGCAAGGTCGAGTTGCTCCGGGCCCGGCTTCCCTCTGGTAAGATCGAGGTTGAGTTGCTGTTTCTTCAAATCCTCAATTCGCAATTCAAGTTCTTTCAGAGACTCCATAGCTTCACCTCCTCGCTGTTTATAGCATGGACTTTCATCTGTTGCACCATCCGCGGATTCAAATTACTATCGCGAGCGCATGGTGTCTCGGCTGCAGTACAACAAAGCTGGCCGGCACCTTAGGCTCGATATTGGCGAGGTGAACATTGGAAGCCGTACTTGGTCAGTTTTTTGCCCTGCTCGTAGCCGCCTGTTGGGCTCAAAACTCACTGGTATATACCTATGCCGGCAGGCGTGTCGGCTCTACAACGGTTACCCACTTCAGACTATGGGTGGCGCTTCCCGCCATCGCGGTCGCGCATCTGTTGTTTACCGGCACACTGTTTCCTCTCGATCTTGGCTCATCAGCCTATATATATCTCTCAGTCTCAGGCTTTGCGGGCTTTTGTGTGGCGGATCTCTGCATATTCAGGGCGTTTATTGACCTGGGGCCGCGGGAAACTCTGGTGATTCTCACCACGTCGCCGATTTTCAGCGCGGCAGGCTCATGGTTTCTGCTTTCTGAAGTGCTCTCTCCAATCCAGGGGGCCGGTATCTTGCTCACGGTGGCCGGTGTGGGGTTGGTGCTGTGGGCTGAGAGCAGGCGGCGCGCCGGTGGTCCAAAGGTCGACGGAAAGCGGATCATATCGGGTGCGCTTTTCGCGCTTGCCGGAACCGTAGCACAGGCCATCGGCATGATGGTCGCAAAATACGGAATGGGAGATGCGGTGCATCCTGTTTCGGCAAATGTGGTGAGGATTACAGCCGGGCTCGCGGGGCTGGTGATTTTCGCCGCACTCCGTGGCCGGTTTTTTGCTGATTTCAAGAAGATGAAAGACTTCCGGGCGTTGCTCGCCATAAGCTCCGGTGCGCTGATAGGGCCGGTAATTGGAATCATACTCGCCCTGTACGCGATCACCATGGCGCCGGTTGGGGTTGTTACCGCGATGATGCAGATGAGCCCGATTCTGCTGTTACCCTACGACAGGTGGATATTGAAACAGAAAATACCCGCAGGAGCAGTGGTTGGAACGCTCCTCGCCGTGGGTGGCGCCGCGCTGCTTTTTGTCGCATAAGGCGGGCCGGCTGACCGCGACACTTCCGGCGTCAAAGAACCTCCATGGCAACTCTCCTCCTTTTCTGATCCCTATCCGGGTACTTGTCGATATGACCGGTTGGGGATCATCAGTTTTCTTCAATACACGGATAAGCCCTGAGGAAAGACATACTCCGTTGTGCTCTCGCGTTATTCCCATCGCCCGGCACAGTTTGCCGGGACCGTTGGTGGTGTGATGGATCGCCGCCGGATCCACGGGCTTCCCGGGAAACCGGTTTTCCCACATGATTTTTTTGTTGTATACCGGCTCGAGTGCCCTCACTAAAACCGCGCACCCGATTCCCTTGGGCTCGGCAACCACGTTGAAGCAGTTGTACATCCCGTAGATGAAGTAGACATAGGCGATGCCGCCGTCCTCGAACATCGGGCGGTTCCGCTCGGTGGGCCCGCGATAGCTGTGGGAGGCCGGATCATCCTCCCTGTATGCCTCGGTTTCCACGATGCGGCCTACTACCGCCCCGTCACTCGTGCGGTGCACGAGATACGCGCCGATGAGCTTTTCTGCCACATCTACGGTGTTCTGCAGGAAAAAATCTCGAGGGAAGGGTACGAGCTGTGCTAACAGGTTTTTCATCTTCAGGATACTTTCCATTCACCGGCTACTCCTATACTCTTACACCACAACACCCGCCGGCTCAAGCAATTTCAGCAGAAGGATTGCCTTCCGCCGGCCGGCAATCAAAGCAGGTACTATGACTCACACATGCAATCAGGATCTCCACATCCACACGGTATTTTCCACCGGCGACAGCGCAATCGTAGAGCAGCAAACCATCGAGCTCATTGCTTCTGTGCGGCACGCAAAGACCATCGGCATAAGCGACCACTTCGAATACATCCAGGACGATGAGTATGAGGTGTACAGCAAGGCTGTTTTGGCACACGGCTTGAGGCTTGGGACCGAGGTTGACGGCGGAGAATACGCCGCGGAAGCTGCGCAGTATCCCTTTGAATATTATGTCTATCATTGCCGTAACGGGAAAAAACACTACGACGGTCTTGAGACACTGCTGCAGACGGGTAAGCCGGTGATAGTTGCCCATCCGATTGCGATGGGTACCGATTTTGAAAAACTCCCGGAATGCTGTCTCGTGGAAATCAACAACCGCTACATATGGCGGGCCGATTGGAGAAAGTTCTTGGCGCCGTACAAGAATCGGTTCAGATTCCTCTTGAGCTCGGACGCCCATCAGCCCAACTGGCTCAACCAAAACATTGCGAGATACGTAGCTTCCGAACTGGGTGTTACTGAGACGATTATTTTCGATTGATTTGGGCGTCGGCCGCAGGTGAGTTGCGGTCGCGCCCGGGTTGCGGCCG
>CAZHXC010000468.1:0-1125 GCA_964536145.1 uncultured Spirochaetales bacterium
TGTGGTATTCGGGAATGCCCCGGATATCATTCCGGGACCGGAAACTACTTACACCAGCTACGGGGTACCCTGGGCCAACCTTTCCAACACGCCGTTCAGGATGTACAAGCACTGGACCCACGAGGGCGGTATAGCAACTCCTTTTATCGTTCACTGGCCCCGTGGTGTCACGGCCAAACCGGGCGCATTGCTTCATGACCCCTATCAGCTCCCGGATGTGGCGGCGACACTTCTTGAAGCCACTGGTGTGAAGTATCCTGCGGAGTTCAACGGAAAGCCGATTCATCCGATGGAAGGGACGAGCTTCATGCCGTTGTTGCAGGGCCGGAAAAAAGACAGAGACCCGTTGTTCTGGGAGCATGAAGGCAACGCGGCGGTGCGGGACGGCAAGTGGAAGCTCGTGAGAAACTTTACCGGCGCCACGAGCGCGACTCCCGGCTTCGATCCACCGGAGCGGCGGGGCGGCTGGGAACTGTATGACATGGAGAAGGATAGATCCGAGCTGCACGACCTCGCCGCATCAGAGCCTGAGATCGTCGAGAGAATGACCGCCGAATACGATCGGTGGGCCGGCAGGTGCGGCGTCAAGGACAGGGAAAAGATACTCGCCAATCTCCCCAGGCGGTAGCGGAAAGGCCGCAGAAAGCGTGACTCTGGCGCCGGCGGCCATACCCATTTGTTCTGCGGAAATATTTTTCAGCGATGCGTGATGCAAGGCAACCAGCATGAGTCCTGAGCCGGTACCGTAAAGTGCCAGAGTCGGAACCACAAGCCAGATGGAAGCGGATGCGGGTAGCCGTGAGAAGATAAACATCACCGTTCCCTGAATGAGTAAACCTGCAATCGCCATCAAACGATCGCCCAATCGATCGGCCGGCCGACCACCAAACCGGACGGTAAGGGACATCATGCCGGGATTAATCATGAGCAGTCCGCCCAATTGAGCCAGGCTTACACCGTGGATATCAACCAGGTAGAGGGGTAACAGGAAGCTCAAGCCCCCCATCACCATCATGCGCATCGCGGCACAGAAGGTAGCCCGGTTAAACAGCCGATTACTAAAGACATCGAATGAAACAAACGGGTCATCATGGCGCCTTTCCCATAACCAAAAACAGAACAGCA
>CAZHXC010000468.1:1135-3163 GCA_964536145.1 uncultured Spirochaetales bacterium
CCGCCAATCCTGAAACGGTGCCACCCCTGTTATTGGCCGGCTCGAAATATAAAAAACAAAGCTGCTCAAGGCGACCATAAGGAGAACCACACCAACCCAATCAAAATTACGAAGGAAGTTGGGGATAATCGTGCTGAGGCCCGTCGGTATGCCTTTGTATATAATTACAAAAGCGATAATGCTGACAGCCAGGGGCAGCACAAAGGCCATCCGCCATCGGCCGCAAGATCATCCCGTCACCCATTTCCGCCTCATGCCTGCGGCGAACGGCGCCGGGCTCTCTTCGATATCACATTTGACACGACTGCTTTCGCTAACATAAGCTATGAGAGCTGTCGATTGTAGTCGCAGATTCATAGTGCAAACTCATGCTGAGTGAATGTCTAAGAGGAGCTCGTAATGGCCAGAAACGTAAGGATCGGTATTACACGAGATTTGTTCGATAGTGACGGCGTGTTTTTCACTCCCGGACCGGGACTGGATCTGATCGACCAGATGCCCGGTGTGGAGTGGCGGATGTTTCCTGACTTTCAGCCGTCCATAACGACCGAACAGGTCAAGGACTTCGATATCGTCGTCTCCCTGCGCCCGCGGTGGACAAAGCAGGGTCTGGAAAACAGCGATCATTTTGTCGCAGTGCTGCGGAGCGGTGTCGGTTTTGATGACGTCAATGTGGAAGAAATGACCGAGCTCGGCATCATGGTCTGCAATACGCCGATAGCGGTGCGGCGTCCCCTGGCGACCTCCATTATTTGCTATATCCTCATGCTCAGCCTGAATATGATGGGAAAAATCAAGGTAACCCGGGAGAACCGCTGGGAAGACCGGGCAGACCTTATGGGGATAGGCCTGGTCGGCAAGACCTTGGGCTCGGTAGGAGTCGGCGGTATCGGGCACGAAATGTTCAAGCTGGCCGGAGGCTTCGGAATGAACCACATCGCTTACGATCCCTACCTTGCGCAGGATGATGTGAACGACGTCAACGTCACACTCGTTGATTTGGATACGGTACTGAAGGAATCCGATTTTTTGAGCCTCAGTTTCCCCCTGGGAGAAGACACGTTCCACTTTATCGGCGAAGAGAGCCTGAAAAAAATGAAAAGCAGCGCCTTTCTCATAAACACCTCACGCGGTCCGTGTGTGGATGAACAGGCTCTTATCAAGGCCCTCAAGGAAAAATGGATTGCCGGAGCAGCGATAGATGTTTTTGAGGAAGAGCCGACATATCCGGATAATCCCCTGCTTCAGATGGACAACGTCATCACCACCGGTCACTGCGTCGGCTGGACCGATCAGGTGTGGATCGATAAGTGGTCAGAGAATGTAGAGCAAATTTCGCATATCGTGCGTGGAGAGGTTCCCAATGCTCTGGTGAATAAGGAAGTCTGGGATACACCGAGATGCCGGGAGAGGATGGAGCGCTTTCTTGCCGAAACAGGACGCTGAGCCGGCAACCCTAGACTTTCTGACGGTTGAAGATTGGAGCAGCTGTTCAAAATGACGAAAATACCCTTGAAACCGAGGGAAGATCGGGCTTGTAGATCATCAGGATAAACACAATCAGAAGCGGAATGGTTCCGAGTAAGGATATCCGGAGGCGTTTTGCAAGCAAAGATTGAAGCTCCTGCGGCAGTTCGGATGAATCAGGTTTCACCTCTCCAGTCAGGTTCTTGATTTTGTACTGGGTCGGAATGTCGAACACTATCCATATAAGCCCTGAAAACAGGAAAATAATAAAGGAATATGAGAGCCATCCTATGTGCCAGATGTTTCCGATGCTCGCTGTCAGCATGATGCCTGTGAGCACGGAAGCAATGATAAGCGGTGATGAGATAAGAGTATCAAGCCATGTCACCGTTCTGTAGGTGTGCAGGACGATTGCCGGGTTTTGTGAAGCAAGGCTTCTTGCTTCCCAGACAATGCCGAATACCGCATGCGCAAAGAACAGCGAAACTGAAATAATGTGGACAAAAAGCGCGTGAGGGTAGAGTGCGGGCCGTTTGAGGAAGTTCATCAAGGCGTCAGGAA
>CAZHXC010000469.1:0-3162 GCA_964536145.1 uncultured Spirochaetales bacterium
CCCTCCTGGCTCACAAACGTCCCACGTCTGCCGTTCTACTACGGCTGGGTCATCGTTGGTGTTGCGATACTCGCGCAACTGGTATCCGGCTTTGGCCACCCTTATGTAGCAACCGTATTCATAGACTCGATCCGCGAGGAGTTTGGATGGTCGCTCACCCTGGTTTCCGGAATGTACACCGGCGGCTGCGTGCTCGCTGCAACGCTCCTGCTTATCATGGGCCGGTTACTCGACCGCTACGGCTCGAGAATTATGCTCACCGTTATCTGCGTGTTGATGGGCCTCGTAACCATGAGCATGAGTTTTATCAGGCACCCGGCGCACCTATTCGCAGGCTTTGCGGCAATACGGCTGCTTGGTGATACGAGTCTGAATCTTGTCTCCATTACGCTCGTCGCCATGTGGTTTGTCCAGCTGCGCGGACGTGCCACATCGCTCGCCACGCTCGGTCTTGCCACGAGTCATTCCGCCCTGCCGATCCTTACCCACTTTTTCATTTCCAACCTTGGTTGGCGAAACGCGTGGATTGCTCTCGGTGTTGTCATCTGGGTAATCCTGCTGATACCGGCAACGGTGTTTGCACGACGAAGCCCTGAATCCGTTGGTCTGCTTCCGGATGGACGACCTCATGGGGAGGTGCCAAGAGTCGGTAAGGCGGGGACCGCCGCTGATGAGGAGCTCAATTTCACTCTCCATGAAGCGCTTCGCACCCCGGCATTGTGGTTGTTGCTGGTTGTGGGCGCGAGCTTTCCGCTCACCGTGACGGGGCTGCTGTTTCATCACGTACCGCTGATGCAGACAAAGGGCATCAGCTCACAACTTGCCGCCACGGTGCTCCTTCTCTGGGGCCCGTGCATGATGGTAGGCAATTTCCTTGCGGGTTTCCTGGCGGACAAGATGAAAACCCGATATTTGCTCGCGGGCGATCTGGTGATGCTCGCCTTTGTCATGTTGTGGATTCGACAGATTTCGGCTCCCTGGCACGCTTTTACCTACATAATTGTTGCCGGAGCATGCGGAGGAATATACTTTACATCCTTTGCAGTCATCCAGGCGAATTACTTCGGCAGGAAGCATCTGGGAGCAATACGGGGGTTGACCAGTACGGGAACGCTCCTGTTTTCGGCCCTGGGGGCGTTACCATTTGGAATAATCTACGACCTCACCGGGTCTTACGACAACGCAATACTCATCCTTCTGGTGTTGCCCGTTCTGAGCTGCATAGCGGCGCTTCTCGCAGCTCCCCCCGGCCACAAATCCGATGCTTCCAAAATGCAGCGGGCGGGTTAGAAATGAAGCTGCCGTCCGATGTTTGGAGTACCGATGGCTTGAAAAACGATGAGAAAGGTTGCCGGCCTGGAGCCGTTGTTTTTGAAGAAGTGGGGCCGCGATGCCTCGAGGAGTAAACTGTCGCCGGCTTTTAGCTTATAGGTAGCCTGATCAACACGGTATTCAACCTCGCCTTTCAAACAGTAGACGAATTCCTGCCCGGCGTGTGTAATGGGCTTTTCCCCTCCGCTTCCGGGATCAAGGGTGAACAAAAACGGCTCGAGTTGCTGATTTTGCAGGCCGATGCCGAGGCTTTCCATCAAAAACCCGTTCTTGTTGTGACTCAGACGGCGGCCCTTTTCAACAAAAACCGAATCATGCGCTTCCTCGTCTTTGAAAAACTCGATGATCCCGACACCCAGCGCCTTTGCAAGAGCGTGGAGAGAGGAAACGGTGGGAGAGTTTTTCCCCCGTTCGATGAGACTGATGGCGTTTATGGAGAGCGAACATCGCTCCGCAAGCGCCCGGAGGGTGAGTGATCTTGCTTCACGCAGCCTGCGAATCCGGGACCCGATATCGAAAGCAGGCATACCTGCCTCGTCTATGTTTTGCCTCTTCCGGCGTTTGCTCATTTTCATACCATTACTACTATATTTGATTATAGACAAACTAAAGTTGTAGTTACCCTGTTATAATAGCAATCGCGCCGGATTTGTTCAAGAGAGGGCGGCCGCTCGCGGGCCGCGGAACTCTTAACCGCGACCGATATAGGGCATCTTAGTTGCCATGATAGTCACAAACTGCACGTTTGTTTCGAGCGGAAGCCGTGCAATGTGCACCACCATTTGGGCGACATGGTTTACGTCCATAGTCGGTTCGGGTTTCACCGATCCATCGGGCTGGGGCACGCCCTTCTCCATCCTGGCGGTCCTGTTCGTCAAAGCGTTGCCGATGTCGATCTGACTGCAGGCGATATTGTACTTCCGCCCGTCCAACGAGGTAGACCTCGTCAAACCGGTTATGCCGTGTTTGGTGGCGGTGTACGGCGCCGAGTTGGGCCGCGGCACGTGAGCGGAGACCGACCCGTTGTTGATGACGCGCCCGCCCATGGGGTCCTGCGTCTTCATGATGTTGATTGCCTGCTGCGTACAGAGGAACGTTCCGGTAAGATTGACATCCAGAACCGTCTTCCAATCCTCGTAGGCTAGTTCCTCCAGCGAGACCCCCGGAGCGCTGGTTCCCGCATTGTTGAAAAGCAGGTCCAGACGACCAAAACCATCCATGGTTTTTCCAAAGAGATTCTTGACCGATTCAGGGTTCCCTACATCGGTAACCACCACCAGCGCCCTCGAAGCGGCGTCGCCGGCCATGGCCTTCGTCTCTTCGAGAGTCTCGGCATGACGGCCCGCTAAGGTTACCGAAAACCCGTCCTCGAGCAATGCCAGGGCACTGTATCTGCCTATACCGGTACCCGCACCCGTTACTATCGCAACTTTTCCCTCTGATTCCATCTCTTTCCTCCTTACGATCTGCCGCCCGTCAGGACAAGTCCTCGTGAGCGTATACGGCCTTGTTGTCTCTCAAATCTTTGATCGATTCATCGCTGTACCGGAGCATCTCCCGCAATACATCAACCGAATGCTCTCCAAGCAGCGGCGCCGGCGTCCGCACCTCTCCGGGTGTTTCGGACATGTGAAAGGGCGACCCGGCGATCCTCATCTTTCCTACGCCCGGCTGTTCCACCGTGGCAAGCATCTTTCTGTAGGCCACCACCGGATCTTCAGCAATCTGTTCTATCGTGTTTATAGGTGAGCAGGGTACCGACTCGCTCAAGAAAAGCTCCATCCATGCATCGGTTGTTTTTGTCTTCAATTTCTGCTGAAGAATGGGAAT
>CAZHXC010000470.1:0-3155 GCA_964536145.1 uncultured Spirochaetales bacterium
AAAATGAACAAAGACCGGCTTTCATTCAATACGTGCTTGTGAGCAGCCACGCCCCGTACAACAGGATCCCTCCCTATATTGATGATTGGAAAAGCCTCGACGACGGAAGCTTGTTCAACGACTTGGAAATACGGACCTTTGACAACGGCTGGGTACGAGGCACACAATACGCTGAAGGATACATCGCGGCTATGGAGTATGTACTCACCACCCTCGGGCGGTATCTCACCGCTGTAGTTGCTGACCCCGGGCTTGTCATACTGGTCGGTGACCATCAACCGCCGCGGCCATTGCGTCCCCCAACCGCGACAAAATCGGTACCGATCAATATTCTCTCCAGGGACTCAATGCTCGTCGATCAATTTCTCGATGAAGGATTTGTGCCCGGACTCATTCCTGATCCCGGGAGACCATCAACAAAAATGTCCGGTTTTTTTGGCCTGTTTGCCCGTATTGCGACGGCCTCCGGCTCACCGGAATAACCGGCGGCGATGGTTTGGGGGAGGGAACCCCGGCCTCCCGGGCTTGGTTGCTACGATCAGTAATCCGCCGCGCAATCTCCCACAGCGGGTGATCCTGCCCACCACATCCGCCGGCCCGAACGCCGTACCAAGCCACTTCGGCATATCTCCCTTTGGCACAAAGCTCCAATAACTCGACCGTACCGCCTCAAATCCCGCCTCTCGCGCCAAAGCAACGGCGTTCTTAGTGTCGAGAAACGCATCGATCGAGAGGTGACGGGTTTCGATCCGGAGCAACGGAGCAAGACGACGGTACCAGAAATATCCGCCGTTGACCGTCAGGCATACAAATCTGCCGCCTTGACGGAGCACGCGATATGCCTGCCGGAATACCGCGGATTTGGCGGGGACATGCTCTATGCAGCCCACCGCGCATACGGTATCTATCGAGCAGTTGGCAACCGTAGAGAGGCTGGTTGCATCATCAACCCTGAACTCGATGCTGTGCTCACCTTCCGGCACCCTCTCCTGCGCCTTTCGTATCATATCCCTCGAAAAATCGACCCCGATGCTGCGTTTGGCTGAGCCTGCGAGCGAAAGAATATGATCCCCGGTACCGCAGCCGATTTCGAGCAACCTACCGGCGCTGCCTAACACCAAAGCTTTCCGGATAACCCTGCACCTGTACCTCAGATGCGCTGACGACCTTCCGTGGGTATCAGTGTATTCCTCAGCAAGATGATCGAAAAACCGCCGGATATCTTCACTTGATTGTGTCTCCACGATCCGCACACCCCGGAAAAGCCGGCTCACGCTGAAACGTCCCTTTTTCCAAAGATGCGCGTCTCCGGCTGCCAGAGCGAGAACCGGCCGGTTCCACAGAGAAAGATGAGGAGAAACAACACAAACATCGCCGGCTCTATCGACGACACCGGTCCGGATCCGGCACCATCAACTCCCGTAGGCACCACTCCTGCGGCGATTAACACAGCTGCCGCAATCGCTACTGCTCTACCGCCGGCACCAAGACCCAGAAAAACTGCGAGCGCGACCAACATCGCGCTCGGGCCTTCGAGAACGATAGCGAGCCATATCAACATCCCAACCATAGTCGCCCGAAGAAAAACCGGAAAAACCTCGAAGGTGGCGCTCATGAACCACGCACTTAGACGTTTATATCGATTGGAATCGAGATTGATTGTACCACACACCACAAGCCAGTCCCGGAGGAACCCCCCGGCGAAGGGGATGAAAAACAGCATTCCGGCAACCGAGAAGTATGTGTCTGCAAACAGGGGCCAGAGTCCGGCGCTCAGATACCCCATCATGATCCCTGCGATGACTTTGCCTGACTGGGTGTGTGAGAGTCCATGAGTCTTCAGACCAAGACGCCTCCGGGCCCACATCCCAAAGACAAAGAGGTACCGGGCGAGGCCGACGAGCGCAATGAACGGATATCCGCGACCGGTGGCGGAAATATACAGCGCGAGCACAAGCACACCAAGAGAATCGTATTCGTTCTCGAGAAGCCTGCCAAGCAGCGTTACCGAGCCGGTTTTCCTCGCAATAAAACCGTCAAAGGCGTCGAGTATCAATGACAACGTGTAGATAACCGCCGGAATCCAGGCGACTAACGTCCCGCGCGCAGGCAGGGCCCCGGCTCCCTGGAGCGTCAGTACACCGGCCGTTACTGCGATAAGCCATCCCCTGAAAAGCGTGATGCCGTTTGCGACGCCGATATCCTCGCGTAACGATCCGGACGGGCCGCTGTTATGCTCGAGTCCCTTCCACAAGACAATCGCCTCAAGAGTAATAATGAAAAGGCACACTGCGAAAAACAGAACGCTGTCTCTTAGTGAGATCACATCAGCAATGAAAAAAACAAGAGCACCGGCGGCTGCTGCGGTTACCGCCACGAGATAGTACATGCCGGCTTGCTTTCTGAGAAGTCGAGCTGCGTGTGTCATAAAGGTCTCCGTATCCATAGTAACATATAGGTGCAAAGCAGGGGAAACGTCTGCAGACCTTGACGTAGAGCCCCGGTAGTGAAATTCTCTTGGATTGATGAATGATAGAGACGGCGCGTTTCACAATTACCTCGAGGCGAAGCTCTCAGTAGACGACCGGAGTCTCAATAAGGAGATATTCGCTCGTTTTCTCTCGTATGTCCGAAGCCGCGCGACGCCGTCGATTATCGATATAGGCACCGGTACCGGAGCTATGTTGCGTCGCATCATACAGGCGGGCGTACCGCCGGGTACGTGTCTCTTCGGACTCGATCCCGATGATCGATTGCTGAAAACCGCACAGCGCGAAATTGCGGGGCTTCTCTCACGTAGAGGCTACAATGTGAGGCGGGCCCCGCTTCATGTGACGGCCAAAAATACAACGGGCAGTGTCTCAGTACATCTCATGGCGGGCGACCTGCTCGATCCGTCGCTTCCCCAACGGCTCGGCCGGCGAAAGTTCGACGCGGTTACCGCCAACGCGCTGATGGACATGCTCCCCGTGGAAGATGCGCTTGTCGCGGTCTCCAGGCTACTGAAGAGCCCTGACGGGCTGCTTTATGCAACAATCAATTACGACGGCAATACAAGCTTTCTGCCGCTCTACGGAGACCGGGATTTCGAGGAAAAGCTTCTCGAAGTCTACAACCGCTCGATGGATAACAGACGTATGGCGGGGAAGATGACC
>CAZHXC010000471.1:0-3153 GCA_964536145.1 uncultured Spirochaetales bacterium
CTCGCTCGTGTCCCGCCATTCATGAGCCGTCAGTGATTCGAGCTCCGTGGCGGTCCATTCGGGCGGCGAAACCGGGTTTTCCACAATACCGGCTTCCCGGTAGCGTTCGAGGGCTTGTTCTACAGACGGTCCACCCGGCTCGGCCGGACCCGCACGATGCGTGTAGAGTTCCTCGGCTTTCACATCGGGTATTATGCTGAGATACGGCTCGACCTCTTCGCACTCACAAACCTCGGTGCCGGGAACCCAGCCGAGAGAAGTAAGCACCATGTTCAGCGGTACATCGGCCCCCTTGCGGTTCCTGGCGTTGTGTCGCCCGCTTATGACCAGGTGGTTCTCAGCGCGTGTCAGCGCCACGTAGAGCAGTCGTTTTGTTTCGGCCAACTCTCTGCGCTCCTGCTCCTCCTTTCCCCTGTTATAAAAGTAGTTGCTCTTTTTTTTTCTCCCGGTTTTCTGCGCGGTGTTGAACGTGAGCCCAAGGTCATCTGAAAAGTAGAACGGCGAGCCGGCGTCTGAAGGTCTCCCGGAGTTTCCGGCATCGGCAAAGATCACGACGGGAAACTCCAGGCCCTTCGCCCGGTGGACCGTAAAGATTTTGACTCCGCCTGCGGCAAGCTCATCATCTTTCAGCACTTCCAATTCGCCGATACGCTCGTATTTGCCAAGGTGGGGACGGATCATATCGAGAAATCCTGCAAGCGATTTTGAAGATGCATCAGCTTTACGGGCAAGCTCACGCAGGTAATCGTAGTACTCGAGATAGGGATGAAAGGCCGGATTCTCCAACAAGACGTACCGGTAGCCGTATTCATACCAGATCCGGGAGAGCAGCTCGGTAACCGGTATCCTGTCCGCATGGGCACATATATCGCGGTACATCGAAGCCGCAATAACATATCTCTCTCTGTCCTGTTTTTCGAGCACGGTAAGTGCGCCTTCAGAAAACGGATGATCATCTGCAAGGAGCAGCGCGAGAAATCCATTGTCGGATAGATGCACGAGGGGTGACCTGAGAACAACGGCATAGGAAAACCTCTCATCAGGGTATACGGCAAGCTGGAGCAGATGATATATGTCGTTAACCGGCGATTCGAGGAAGAGCGATCTGGTGCTGTCCACACTGTGTGGGATACCCTTGATACGAAAAGCCCGCTCATAGCGGTTCTGGTTGCTCGTTGAACGCATGAGCAGCGCAAAATCATCGTAGCCGGCGGGCCTCGTTCCTCCGTCTTCGGTCACCTCCAATCTCCGGTGCACAACCGCATCGTGTATGAACTCCGCAACCGCCATGGCCTCTGCGTCGCTCTCGTCGGCAAGAGTGTCATCCTTCGTGTCTGCTGCGGCTTTGTAAAGAATCCGGATACTCGGAGACGGCAAGAGCGCCTCCCTGTGATCGAGTGCCTCGAAGCGCGCCTCAAAGGGATGGCTTGCCTCACCCATCAGTTGCCCAAACATGTTGTTCAAAAAACCGATGAGCCCGGGTTCGGCCCGGTAATTCTTTGGCAGAGAGAGAGCCTTCCCCCCTTCGTGTGCGAGCTCCTCGGAGAGCTCCTTGAACACGCTCACATCTGCGCCGCGGAACATGTAGATCGATTGTTTCTCATCACCCACAAAGAAGAGCTTCTCCGGATCGAGGTCCGCGGCGCCGGGCACACCCGCACAGTTTGACTCTTCTCTCTCAGCAAGGAGATAAAGAATCTCCTTCTGGAGCCTGTTGTTGTCCTGAAACTCGTCAATCATGATGTGGGTAAAGCGGCGTTTGTAGTAGTTTCGAAGCTCCGGGTTTTCGAGCAGAACAATCCGCGCCATCCTGGCTACATCAGTATAGAGAAGATTCCCTCTGCTACGACGTACAGCAATGATCCTCCGCTGAAACTCATCGGACAGCTCGAGAAGTCTTTCTATAAGCGGCTCCATTTTGAGAGTGGATAAAAGATCGATCAATTCGCCCGTAACTGTTTTCAGCGGTTCGATAAGCTCGCGGACGGTGGTGACTTCCGGATCCTCCGCCGGCCGGGGCTTTGTAATCTTAAAGCCAATGAGAAGCTCCTCCAGCTCATGAAACCTTTGACTTTCAGCGTACGGGCGCGCGTCCTTGAGGCAGGAGACCGCGCTGACGGCGTTTTTCACCGAAGTTTTTGAACCGGGTTTGAGCGCATCTATGCTCTCTCTCATCTCATCAAGCGCGGACAGCTTCTCCCCGAGCTCCCTTGTCAGCACCTGTTTCTGTTTCTCGAGCATACCGGGAAAATCAAGCTCCTCTGCCACCGAGATATGGCCGGCAAAGCGAACGAGAAAGTCCTCGAGCACCCGGTCAAACCCGTTCAGATAGATCAGCTCGCCCAAAGCCTCATTGTTTGAGTTCTCGAGCAGAAAATCGAGGGCAGTCTTTCTTGCATCCTCAACGGCCGCCTCCTCATCCACGGAAAAATCAGGCGCAACACCAAACCGCTGCGTCCAGTTTCCGGCAATCTGAGCGCAGAAGCTGTCGAGGGTGGATATCTGCGACCTGTCGAAGAGAGCAAGCTGTTCCTGCACGCGGGGATCTTCGCTATGGTCGAGCAGCAGGTTGTAAATGCGGAAACGCATCTCCTGCGCGGCTTTCCTGGTAAAGGTCAGTGTTAGAATATTCTCGACTCCCGCCTTTCCTTCAAGCACGAGCCGGAGGTATCGGGATGCAAGAACCGTTGTCTTCCCTGAACCGGCGCCGGCGGAAACCACGGCGTTTGCGTCCACATCAATCGCTCTCTGTTGATCAGCATCCGGAAGCGGTCGTTTTTTTTCCATCCTACCTCACACGGTACTTTTCCCTGCAAACAGGCCGGAACTCACACGGATCGCAACCGGCGGTTGTTTGGTATTCGGAGTGATCGATACTCCTGGACATAGCGCTTACCGTCTCCCGCGTCTGTCTGAGTAAATCATCCCGCTCCTCATCGTCAAACCACGGTTTTTCGCCACCAAAAACCTCGGTATAGACCGCTTTGTCAATATCATAGTAAAGAGCCTCAGCCACCGGTCCGTATGTGGACTCGACAAGCAATACATAGACGGGAATCTGAAACGAATACAACTCTCCGGAGGATGTGCACATCCCTGACCGCTTTTTCCACAGACGCGATTTGTAATCGACCACGGAGAAACGTCCCTCCC
>CAZHXC010000472.1:0-3149 GCA_964536145.1 uncultured Spirochaetales bacterium
CTTTCAACGGGAGGCCGTTTGAAATTTCGTGGAGCCCCAGGAGAAATGCCGCGGGTATCAGGATTGCGGGTAGCAGGAGGTGGCGAACAACTATGATCGCAGCTATCTCCCGCAGGTACGAACGAACGCGGGTAAACTTGAGGGTGAGGCCTATCGATATACCAAGCGTAGCGGCGGAGCACGGCACGATGAATGCCACAACATGTCCAAGTAGTTCCGGTCTGGGTACTCCCGCCGCACGGATGATAATGCCGGTAGCTGTGGCGGCAAAGGGAAGGGCAAGAAAGGGATTCTCCTTGAAACTCGCAAGGCTCACCTTGAATACCGGTTTTCTGCCGAGCCCGACGTTCGCCGAAATCGGATAGCCGAGCAGGAAGTAGGCCGGGTACATGAACAGATTTGTCAGCTGCACCAGAAAATAACCAGGTTCGCCAAAAAAGGTGTAGGCGATGAGTCCGGCTATGGTAAGAACGTTACCGAAAGTTACGCAGGTAAAAACCGATCCTGCCCGGTGGGGAGGTATCTTCAAAAGTCGTATCACCGCCACGGCGCCGAGCATCCCGATAATGACCGACGCAAGACCGAGCAGCGGAAGCGCGAGTACCCTGCCGTCAGCCAACGGCATAGCCCAGAAAGTGCTGACAAAGGTTATCGGATTAAAGACAAAGAAAGCGGTGAGTTTCATGTATCGCGAAACCGGAGGGAGCGTGTGATCAAGACCGGGTTTTCTTGATTGAATGAGCCGCTGAGCGCCATAGCCGACGATGATGCTTCCAAAGCTGATGGAGAGGATGAAAAGCAGTTGCTCCATGCCGCGATGATGCACGAAAGCTAAGACTGTGTCGACCGGAGCGTGGGTGCCCGTGCCGGCGGCGGCGCGGGCGGCCCCGCTTCCGCCATCATGGGCGGCGTTCCTCTGGACGAGCCGTGGAGGTTGAGCGTACTATAGAAACTCGTTTGCGGTGCTCGCCTCAGGGCACCCGGAACGGTATTTGTCTGTAATTATAGAACGAATAGGGGCGATTCATGAACAACAGAGACTGGCGTTCAAGAGCAGGGACACCTTTCAAGACCGATAAAACGGCTGTCAGCGGCTCCAAAGGGGTCGTAACGGCAAACCATCCCATCGGCGCCGCCGCCGGCGCGGAAATGCTCGCCCTCGGTGGGAATGCTCTCGACGCGGCAATAGCCACTTTTTTTACTCTCAACGTAGTGGAGCCGATGATGGTGGGGCTTTTTGGAGCAGGCTGGATGAACATCCGTCTTGCCGATGGCACCTCTATCATTCTCGACAATTACGCCGTTGCCCCCATGGCGGCGACACCCGACATGTACAGCCCGGTATCAGACACCTGGCCGGATTACATGGAAACCGAGGGAAAGAAGAACAGGCTGGGTTACCTCTCGATTGGCGTCCCGGGTGCGCTGAAGGGGTGGGCTGAGGTAATCGAAAAGTGGGGGAAGCTCGACCTGCACACGGTGATGCAGCCGGCAATCCGCCATGCCGAACACGGCTTCAGACCGAGCGCATATCTCATCGAATCAATACTTTCAGAAAAAGAGAGTCTCTCGAGGTTTCCCGCAGCCGCGCGGATCTTTCTCCCGGACGGTGCGCCTCCGGGAAAGGATGATCTCATCGTTCAGCCCGAGCTTGCCGAATCACTCCGTGCAATTGCCAAAGAGGGACCGGGTGTTCTGTACAAGGGCGCGCTGGGACAGACGATTGTGGACGACATTCAGAAGAACGGGGGAATAATCACCACTGAAGACTTGAAGGCATACACAACGCGGCGGCGCGAGCCGGTTTTCGGGAGCTATCGTGATTTCGAGCTGATCGTACCACCGCCGCCGTGTACCGGCGGGACACATATTCTGCAAATTCTCAACCTGTTGGAAGGTTTCGATGTCGGCTCGACGGGCTTTGGTACTACCGATACGATTCATCTGCTCGCCGAATGCTTCAAGATCGCCTTTGCCGACAGGACCGCGTACATGGGTGATCCCGAACAGGTTGATGTACCCGTCGAATGGCTCATCTCCAAAGAATATGCCGCGGAGAGATCTAAAGAAATAAACCGGCAGCGGGCTGAGTTTCCCGGCCCCGGCAGCCCGGGATCGGCTGAGCCGGAGTGCACCACCCATGTCACGACCGCCGACTCGGAAGGTAACGTGGCCGCTATCACCCAGACAATCCACGAGCTCTTTGGTTCGAAGGCGATGGCAACCGGTACCGGGATACTTCTGAACAACACCATGCAGATGTTTGACCCACATCCCGGCCACCCCAACTCGGTGACACCCGGGAGAAGAAAGGTGAGCAGCCAGTCACCAACCATCGTTTTGCGGGACGGACGGCCTTTTATGGCGCTCGGCGCGCCGGGGGGGCTCAAGATCTTCCCCATCGTTGCCCAGGCCATTGTGAACGTAATCGCCCATGGCATGACGCTTCAGGAGGCGGTTGAAGCCCCGCGTGTCTGGACAAAGGGACAGGAGCTCGAAGTAGAATCGGCAGTCCCTGAATCTATCCGCAAGGAGCTTTCGGCGCTTGGTCACGAAGTGCGTGAGGTCCTAACCGTCGGCGGCGGAATGAACGGTGTTATCTTTGACGATGAGTCCCTGATTACAGGAGCCGCCTGCCGGCGTGCCGACGGCGGACCGGTCGCGTTGAGCGGCGGTCCTGCAAGACCGGGCATCAGATTTACACTGGCGTAGCGGTTAACTCACCATCTGGTGTCAGCCGCCGCGGTAGGGTAAAATAGGCTCATGAAAACCTACGAGATATTTGCGCTGAAGTACGGCGGGCCTCTTGAAGGACCGGCGATGGTGATGAAGTGGATGAGCGACATGGACAAAACCGCGATGCGCGGTTATTACATCTGGTGTATCCGTGAGCCCGGCGCCGATGCGGAAGAGGCTATCGTTGTCGATGCCGGCATTACTCCGGAGAAAGCCCGGGAAAGAGAAATCTCCGGCTACGTAAGCCCTGCGGAAATGCTCTCGAGGATTGGTGTTGACGCGGCCGCGGTCAAACACGTTATCCTCACCCATCTTCACTGGGATCACGCGAACGGCATACCGCTCTTTCCAAATGCCACCTTTTACGTGCAGAAATCGGAGTACCGCTTTTGGGCGGAGGATCCGCTCGCAAA
>CAZHXC010000473.1:0-3142 GCA_964536145.1 uncultured Spirochaetales bacterium
GCGAGGAGACAGTGGGGAATCAGCTGGCTGCTCAGAAATCTGTCGATGATACCGGCACTCTTTGCTCCTATTGCTTCCGCCGCGGGCAATCCAACGGCGGCGCTGTTGCTCGTGTTCTTCTCCCTCATGGGTTTCCACTTTTTCAAAGGCATCGGTCTGGTGAGTCTTGATCCGATTCTCGGCGCGCTCTCCGAGGGAAGGGACAGGGGAGCGTACCTCGCCCGCATGCAGATAAGCATGCATGTGCTGCTCATCATCACCAACCTCTTCATGGCGGTGTTCCTCGGGCCTGAGGCGAATATGAGCAGATACGTTATCCTCATGGGCGCGGGAATAGCGATAGGCCTTTCCTCCACGTTTTTCATCTTCAGATTGCCCGATCCGGTTATCGACACCTCGGGGCGGGAAAACACGTTGTTCGCCGCAATCAGACGCGGTTTGAAAAGACCGGAGTTCACCTTTTTTGTGGCCCTTGCCGCCCTCGTAGCACTCATTACCGGTCTTGCGAACCCATTTATTGTCGTGTACGCAAAGAGGATCTATGGACTGCCTGACAATCTCGTCGTACTGTTTCTTGTCATCGGCAATATCAGCGCCGTCTCCATGGGTCTCTTCGCCCGGAGGCTCATGGACAGGCTCGGGGCCAAGGCACTCTATCTGATATTTCTCGGGATTCTCTGCCTCGCCACGATGCTGATCATCGGATCGCCCGGGCTCGGAAGAGTGGGTTCGCTGATTTTTTTAGGAGTGCTCTTTTTCTTCTACAATTTTGGGCTTGCCGGAGGCATGAACTCGGCGCAAAACTATTTTTACACGATTACGAACATCAACGAGCGGCTGAACTTAGGGCTTCTCAATTATGTGTTGAGCGGATCCGCCGGCGCGCTTGGGTCGCTTGTCGGCGGCGTGCTGCTGCGCACCCTTGAAACGACCCCACTCACCTCTTTAAACGCGTTCCGGATCTACTATGTGGTGGTGCTTGCACTCCTGTTCGGATGCTTCCCACTTCTCATAAAGTTAAAAAACGATGGCTGGTTTTCGGTTCGGACGGCTCTTGAGATCTTTCTCTCCCGGAGAAATCTCCGTGCGGTGGCGCTTCTTCACAAGCTTGATACATCAAGAACGGCGGGTGAAGAGGTGAAAATCATCGACTCACTCGCCGGGTCACACTCACGGGTGGCGGTGAATGACATCCTCAACAAGCTCACCTCGCCGCGATTCTACGTGCGTTCGCGTGCTTTAGCCGCGCTGGAAACTCTCCCACTCACCGATGAAGTGGCAAATGCGCTCATCACCCAGGTCAAACGGCACACCTACACCACGGCTCACATAGCAGCACGGATCATGGGCCGGAAAAAAATAGAGAAGGGTTTGCGTGTACTGCGGCAGTCTCTCTCATCCGAGGACTACCTCCTTCAGGCGGAAGCGACCCTCGCGCTCGCGCGTCTCGGAGACAGTCAGAGCATTCCCAAGATGGAAGCGATCCTGGAAAGCAGCAGAATACCCCTCGTGCAGATCTACGCCGCCGCCGCTTTGACCATACTGCGGTCGATCTCTTCACTCCCGCATCTTTTCAACACGCTCAAGCGGAAGAATGCTCCTCCCTATCTGCGGGACGAAATAATTCTGTCCATCGCGGACCTCCTGGGCATCGGCGACTGGTTTTACGAATTCTACTCGCGTTTTCTCAAGCAAGCCAAGACGGGGATCGACTCCATTATCGATTATGTAGAAGATTGCGGCGTTCCTCCGGATACCCTGACTGAAATCTCATCCGTCCTTTCCAGGCTGCAATCCGGCCGGAGCTCCTTCAGCCGCCAGGTGGCCGAACGGCTGGCAAAAAAGCACCCCGATGACGGGCAGATTATTCCGCAGTTGATTGCCGTTTCCACGGACAGTGCACTCATGCGCTTGGACCGTCTCGCGTTTCTCATGGCGGCGATACTTGCAAGGCTCGAGTGCGGGCAGCTCGACATCAGATGAAAAGGCGCCGGGCAGCTGGACTGGGCGGCCTGGCTCCGCTGCGCCGGGCGCCTGGGCCGCCGAGTAGGGCACGCCTGCGCCCGGCCGCGGTCCCTGCACCTCTACGAAGCAACCTTGCCGCGAAATGCGTCAAGGAACTCGTGAGCCGCTTCAATCCGGGTCCCTACTCCCTGCCAGAGAGGAGGTTTTCCCCCTCCCTTGCCGTCTATAATCGGGAGAATTTCATCCAATCCGGGCTTTAGATTCGTATCTTGTGCTTCCTCCGGCACGCCGGCGAGCCACTGGAGCCTGCCCGGCTGTATGTTCAGTAAACAGAAGTTCTTCCGCCCTTGGGAAATCAGCGTTGTCGCAACGCTTTTTAAGAATTTGTTATCTTCATTATCGAATGTGTGGGTGATGACTGTATCATCCGTCTCAGCGATGCTCGCCGCCGTATCCCGGGCACGTTTCTCCTCCGCCTCCCGCACGGCCTTTTCGGCGGCCTCGAGCCGTTCCAGGGTTTTTCTCGCCGCCGATTCCAGCTCCGCGAGGGGTGATGAAAAAAGATCCACCAAACGCGCGGACACTTCACTTTTGAGGCGATAATCGTCATACGCCCGCTCGCCGATCTTCCACACCGTGCGTAGATGTTTCCGGATCACCTCGGTACCGACATGCACGCCGCCGCAGGCAACGCGATCGGTATCCTCGATAGAAACGACCCTGATGGCACCGGAAACTTTGAGCTCCCGGCGGAGTGATCCGGTATCGAGCTTCTCCTCATCAAACCACGATGCCTGTATCGGCACATTCATGCAGACAACCTGATTGACGGCTGTCTCCACCTGCTCGAGCAGTTCCTCATCCACCGATTCCGCATCGAGCTCCACCGTAGAGATTTCATCACCAAGATGGACCGATACCGTGCCGATGCCGCCGATACGGTAAAACGTGGCCGATATGAGATGCTGACCGGAATGCTGCTGCATGAAATCGTACCGGCGGTCCCAGTCTATCTGTCCATGAGCGGTTCCCCCTTCAGCAAGCGTACTTTCCGCCTCGAGGACATGAATCACCTCATCACCGTCCTTCCGCACGTCCAGGACCCGCCGGCCGTTCAATGTACCCCGGTCGGCCGGTTGCCCGCCGCCTTCCGGATAAAAGCAAGTCGCGTCGAGGG
>CAZHXC010000474.1:0-3136 GCA_964536145.1 uncultured Spirochaetales bacterium
TCCCTGCTTCAGCGGTGCCAGAACAGGTAACCGCCCTCGAGCACGCGTGTGGAGCTAAAGCCCCGGTATTGCAGATACCGGTGGGCCTTATAGGCTGCGGCTGAAGTTCTGCTGTACAACACGATATTCTCATCACGTGCGAACGGGAGGCCTTCGCTGCGGAGCCTATCCAATGGAATGTTCACCGCGCCGGGTATTGCATTTTGGGCGTGGACGTTGGCAGGACAAACGCTCACCAGATGTAATTGGTCTTTGCTCTCATCAAACTCACGGGGTGATATAAACGAAATCAATCCGTCAATTTTATTCTGCAGGGTGAGGCAGGCTGTCTGGGTAAGCTCTACCGGGTTGTTGTAGTCGGGTGAATACCCCAGGTCAAGTTTGAATACATCCATGAGTGTGAGCTTCAGGCTTGCGGCAATTGCTGCGATTGCAACCTTTCCGGCAACATTTCCCCTGCCGAACGCTTGAGCTCCCAGAACTGCGCCTGTCTTTCTGTCGGCGATGAGCTTCAGCACGATGTACTCTTCCGGAGACGACTGTGCGTTGTCACGCTCGGCAACCACCGCAAAGTCAACGCTGAAATCGCTTGCCGCCGCGTCACGTATCGTAAGGCCGGTACGCGCTACGTTGAAATCCTCTATTTTGAATATGGTTGTGCCGAGAGAGCCCGGAAAATCGATCTCCCTCCCGGAAATATTGTCGGCCGCTATTCTTCCCATCTTTGTAGACACCGACCCCAGGGGCCAGTATTCATGCCTGCCGGTGGTGATATTGACGCTTTCAGCACAGTCGCCGGCGGCAAAGATATGCTCGTCGGAAGTCTGCAAACGGGAATCCACGACAATGCCGCCAAACTCACCAATCTCCAATCCGGCGTTCCTTGCAAGTTCGGTGTTTGGTGTAACACCCGCAGACATAATGATCATGTCCGCGGCATGTATCCCACGGCTCGTGTGAATTTCCAGCGACCCGCCCCGCCGGCCGTCCGCCGGCGTATTCGCCGTAACCTCCTTCACCTCGGTGCTAGTCAGGATTTTGACGCCTTTTCTGTTGAGCTCCGCTTCAAGATGCAGTGCAACATCACTGTCAAAGAGCGAGCCCAAGATGTGTTCCTTCTTTTCGACGATGGTGATCCGTGCCCCCGCATCCTGAAGCTCCTCCGCCGCCGACACACCGATAAGCCCGCCGCCTACGATGTAGACGTCCCGAGCCTGCCCGGCTGTCAGCTCTCCACGGATTGCCTCAGCGTCCTCGAGTGATCTAAGGGTGAAGATGTTCCTCGCTTTCCCTATCCCCGGGATTTTAGGCACGGAGGGTATTGCTCCCGTGGCGAGCACCAGAGCATCGTAGGAAAGGCGGGAGACTTTGGCGTTCAAGAGGTTCTTGACTTCGACACTCCTGTTCTTCCTGTCTATCGATGTGGCAAGCGTATTGTTCAGTACGCGAACGTTTTCAGTCTTTTCAAAGAAATCGATATCGTGGACGGTGCAATCACCGGATATCATGAGCTGCTTTGGGGATGAGAGTTTTCCGCTCAGGTACTTAGGCAGCCCGCATCCGGAATAGGAGAGGGAGCCGCCCTTCTCCACAATGGTGATCTCCGCCCGTTCATCAAGCCTCCTGAGCCTCGCGGCGGTTTTTGGCCCCGCGGTCACTCCACCGATAATGACCACCTTTGTGCCGGGCTCATCCTGGGCAACTTTGTCCTCGAGCCTGCTGTACTTGAGAGTGATGGTGAAGATAGAGCCTTTCCCCTGTTCCGATTTAACATCGATATCTCCGCCCAAACTGTCTACAACCCGTTTGGCGATGGGCAGGCCCAATCCTGTCCCGGATATCCCGGACCGATGGATGGTTGAGCGATAGAAGGGTTCGAAAATCTGCTCGATTTCCTGTTCAGGAAAGCCCGTACCGGTGTCCGATACCTCGAGTACGCAGTTGCCCTTATCCGAATCAACCGACACCGTAAATTCTACTGAGCCCCCCTCCGGAGTGTATTTGAAGGCGTTTTCCAGCAGATTGCGGAGGGCATGTTCGAGCCCCCTCTCATCTCCGCGGACAAATACACCGGTATTCCGCGGAAAATCGGTATGGAAAGAGATGTTTTTGTCGGACGCGGTTGTAGAAACACCGGTTGCCAGTCCCTCGGAGAGCTTGGCGATGTCTATTTCCTCGCCGTCTGAGTACTCTTTACCGGCATAGAGCTCAAAATCGAGGAGATCTGAAATTATCGACCGTGCGTCACCCGAGCGCTGCACCGCCTTTTTTAGGATATAGGTGGTCTGCTCATCCAAATTGCCGGCATATCCCTCAAGCAGCGTGTTGAGCAGGGACTCGATGGCGTTTATGGGTGATTTGAGCTGGTGCGAAAGGAGGCGAATGTAATCCTGCATCGGGCTCTTTTCATCGCCCATAGCACTCTTATCCTCTATCGGGAAGCCAGGATGAATCTCGCAAAGTCGGACAGTGAGTTAGCCGGCTCGGTTATAGGTAATTTTTTAACATCCAAAGCGGCGGCGTCGACATATTCAGCGGCAAGAGACATCAGGTCCAGGTCTCCGGAAAAGATACTGTCGCCGTCTCTGTAATCATCAACGAGCTGGTAGGCGTAGCCGAAATTGAGCCCGTAAGAGGCGAGCAACTCTTCCCTTCTTGAGTCCGCGCCGCCGATGATAGCACCGCACCGGCACGCCGCCGACATGAGCAACGCGGTCTTGAACTCGAGAATCCGCAGATAGCTCGCCCGGTCCACCTCTTCCCCGCTTTCAAGAATCCGCTGCTCAAAGATTTCACCATAGCACATCCGTCTGGTGAGCTCGGTCAATATGCTGACAACCCGTAGTTTGCCGGCGCAGTCAACACCGGGGAGTAATGAAGCCATCGTCAGAGCCTGAGAGAAGAGCACGTCTCCGATGAGTATTGCGGATTTCACACCGTATTTCTTGTGTACCGAAAGGCTGTTTCGTCTCTTGTCCGCCTCATCGATGATATCGTCATGTACGAGTGAGGATGAATGAATCAGCTCTATCGCGGCGGCTGTCCGCACAAGAGCGTCGGTTATCTCGGCGCCGACCGATCGCGCGGAGAAGAGTACCAGTGCAGGGCGGAGGCTTTTACCGGGCTGGTTCAACAG
>CAZHXC010000475.1:0-3127 GCA_964536145.1 uncultured Spirochaetales bacterium
GAACCGGTCGGCTGCCAGCCAAGCACGTTTTTGGCCGGGCTCGTGTCCCGCCAACGCACCCTATTCTCCGAAATCGCATCAAACAGACCATACTTGAGGCTCATCGGCGCGGACAGGCACTTGTCGATGATCTGGACGGCATCGGCCTGAGACAGGTAGCCGGGAAAATGCCGCACCAGGGTCGGCCGGTCATCCGGCAGCACAGCGCCGAGCCTGATGCAGGGCACGGACATGCCGTAACGGTCCGCAAACCAGCGGCCGCAGGCTTCGCCGAAGAGCTTGCCGACGGCATACGGGCTATCCGGGCGAGGCAAGTCCCGGTAGTCTAACATCGGCCAATCAGTGCCGGCCTGATCGTATTCGCCGGCCGCGAGCTTTCCATAGGGCAACGTATCGTCCCATTCGTAACCGCACATGGTGCTTCCGCTGCTCATAAACACAACCCGCTGTACCCCGGCTTCCTGGGCGGCCCGAAAGACGTTGAGGGTACCCGTTACCGTGGTCGACATGGTTTTTTCCCAGTCGTAGAGATCGCCGAGGTAGGCGGCCAGATGGAGGACCATATCCATCCCCTCAAAAGCTGGCTTTATCGCCTCCGCGTCATTGACGTCCGCCTGGAGGCAAGGAATACCTTTCACTGGACGCCTGTTGAGCGCGCTAAACTCGTACTTGTGGCCGAGCCCGGCAATTGTAAGCCGGCCGATAAGTCCGCTCGCTCCGGTGATGAGAACCCTTTGTTTAGCCATCCGTTTCTCCTGTAAAAAGTCCATTCCCCACGCGGCCTACTCATCCGAGCTCGTACCGGCGGGCCTGGTTGCCGTTCATCACGGCACGTTTCTATAAAAACTGTTCAATGCGTCTTTATAGCGTTCGCTCCGCGGCAAGTCGTTGTGTCCGCCATGTTCAATGATTACCAACTGCTTATCTGTTGATTTTGCGTTTTCAAATAACTTTTCCGCCATTCCCGGTGGAGTGACCTGATCGTTCTCACCGGCAAAGATGAGAAGCGGTCTTTCAAATAGCGAAAGTCGTTCAACGTTGCTATCTTCGACCAAAACAGGATCGATATCGAATCTGACAAACGGCTTCAAAAACCACGGCACCAGTCTCCCGGTCCAATCCTTTGCGTCGGTAATTGGGCTTTCGAGCGCTAAACCGGCAGCTTCACGCTCGGTGGCCAGGAACGTTGCGAAAAAGCTACCGAGAGAGTGCCCGTGAATAATCAGCCGTTGAGGATCGACCAGCTTCGTATTGATCAAATAATCGTAGGCCGCAAGCCCGTCCTGCTTGAGGCCCTCGATCGTCGGTGTACCGGGATTTTCGCCGTACCCGCGATAGTCGAAAACGAACAAGTTCACGTCTTGCGAAACAATCGACATAATGATGTGGTAAGAGGTCACCATGACAAACCCGTTCCCGCCAGGATAGAGTACCGTGGGGCTTGATTCATCATGTTCAATAAACCAGCCGTTCAACATCAGCCCATCGCCGGTTTTGAATTGAACTTCGTCTATCGTGTAGGGAGTGTTCTGCAAAGAATCAGGGCTGATGGTTCGTTTGATGTCAAAGGCATCCTGCTCGGTCAAACGCATTGTAGTACATGATACCATACTGAATGCGGTGACTAATAGAGTGAAGATCACTCGATCGCTCCCGTCAACTTCGCACTGGTCTCCATGAGTTTCCGTCGTAGTGTTTCTATTCCCGCATGGTAACCACGGCAACACAGCCTCTTCCGGCGTGCAATCCCATGATAGGGGAGATCGGTTGGATGAACAGCGGTTGGAGGCCCGTCTTTTTTTCGATTTCGCGTGCATATTCACGGGCACCGTTTTCATTTTCCGCGTGTACAAGGCCAAAATACTTGACCTTTCCTTTCTCCAGTTCCGCGTCGATAAGTTTCATCAGCTTTCTGTGGTTTTGTCTTTTTGAGAAGGCCTTTCCATGAAGCTGGGCTTTGCCGGCTTCGTCGAGTGAAACTATCGGCTTGAAATTGAGAATGCTCGTAAGAGCACCGGCAATGGGGCTGACCCGGCCGCCTTTCACCATGTATTTCAAGGTGGGAACACTCACCAGGATTTTGGCTTTTTGTATCGATTCCTGCACTGCGAAGACTACTTCCTCATGACTCTTACCCGCTGCTATCTCTTCAGCCGCTCTTAGCACGATAAGTGCCTGTGACCCCGAATTATGCTTTGAATCAATAACGGTTATCTTCTTCTCTTCGAGTCTTTCGGCCTCTCTGGCGCTTACCCCGTAGGTACCGGAAAGAGCACCCGAGACATGGATCGATATGACCGAATCATAATAGGTGGAAAGATAGGAGTAGAGACGCCGGAAAACCACAGGAGCCGGCTGTGAAGTGGTCGGGTATGGATCTATGGTGTCAACCCGGGAATACACATAGTCACTGGTGATTGTCACTCCGTCGAGATACGCGGTGTCCTCCATGATGACATTCATCGGCACGACGTGGATTTGATACCGATCAATAATATCTTTGGGTAGATCGCATATGGAATCGGTTACAAGCGCAATCTTGAATTTCCGGTCATGAGTGACTTCATACTCACGGACCATATCGTCTACTTTTTGTTCGGTAACAGTACCGGCATCGGATAGCTCCCGGAAAACGGCCGCCGGAGTGTCCGTATGGATATGAATGTGCGCAAGACGTTGACCGCCGGCAACGATCAAACTGTCACCGTAGCCGTTGAGGGCTTGCCGCAATTGTTCAGTACCGATGCTCGAATCTCTTAAAAGGCATTCGGCACAATACCGATAGGCCGGGTACTCGCCGCCATGCAGATCGTTCATTCCCTCAACAAGGATTGCCGTATTCTCTGAAATTGAAACTGTTTTGCCCGTGGACAGATATCTGGTTATGCCCTCAAGGAAGTGGTAGAAACCGGCGGCGCCGGCATCAATTACCCTCGCCTTCGTCAACACCGCGAGCTGACTCTGGGTGTTATCAAGCGCACGTTTGGCGTTCTCCAGCGTCTTTTGAAACAAGATAGTGAAGTTCGTCACTTGTGTTTGCGCTTCTATCGATTTCGCCCATTCTTTTATGAGTGTGAGGATCGTACCTTCCACCGGGTTCTGAAGTGCCTTGTACGCTTTGCCCACC
>CAZHXC010000476.1:0-3123 GCA_964536145.1 uncultured Spirochaetales bacterium
CTAGCCGCCATTCTGCTTTAAAGGCCCGATAGGCGTTATTCTCCAACTTGCGGCGCAAGTGTTGCAGGTCCCGTAATTGATGAAAGATGTCTTCCTGAAACCCCTGTTCCTGCTCCAGCACCGTGCGGAAGGTCCGCGGGTACGGTTTTGCCGCATCTCCCCCTCCCTTAACAATAGGCAGGTGTTGATCCCCCTTTAAGGTCTGGAGACAGTCCACCCAGGTCGCAGACGAGCAGTCCTGGTCAGCTGGCACCCGGAAGCCACAGATCGCTAACGATAGCGGTTCGACGACGAATAAGATTGGTTGGCCATTGAAGTAAGTCTCGTCAATCGCTACCATCACCGTGGGCAGGAAGATCGTAGCGTAATCCACATCCTCCAAAATTTGGGCTGCTTCGCCCCCTGCCTGATTGATGATCCGCCACATCGTAGTCTCTGAACACTCGCTCACTAGCGCCGTCTTCAGAATCTCAGCCAACGGGCGCAGCGGCACGCCGCCCGGGAAGGTGGCCGTCAGGATCAAGCGGTTGCGGAGCCGCTTCTCTTCAGCGGGAGTCCGTGACTCGGCGGTCGCCGAGAGCGGCGAACCGCTGAGATCAGCGGGACATCTCGGCTTGGGCACCGGGCCCGGCTTACGCGGCGCAAAGAGCACGGCGACTCGCTGCGTGATATCGTAGATACTCTGGCGGCTGAGAGCATACTCTTGGGCCAGGCTGCTCACTGTCCCCCAAGGCCGATCAGGAGCATAGAATCGCTGAGCGATACGCAACCGGTCGGAAAGCGTCACGTCCGGCCGCTGATATCGGCCCGGCTGCTGATACCAGTCGCGGAACATCCGATAACACTCCCGCTGACAGGGACACCGCGAATTTTGCTCTGCAGCACACGCCGACGGAGCGGTCGGACACAGTGGCGTTTCGGTGAAGGCTGGTTGCTTCTCCGAACCCGGGTTGAGGACGGTACCCTCGAATCCAGGTTCAACTGCAGATGGATTGTTTGTAGAAACAGTGGTATACTTCATGTGGCTCTCCTTGTGATAGGATGATTGATTTGTTATCCTTAGAGTATACTACTCTCAAGGAGAGCCGCTAAATTGTAAAGGTCCTATTTCTCCTCTTTGAAACGATGCCGGAATCTCGTTGTTGGGGAACGAGACCCTTCGCTACGTTCAAGGTTACCATCCAGTGAGGAAATGCCCATATTTACCCGGCGAAATCCAAAAGAGCTAGATTTCAGAGCTAGGTAGTGACCACGGATTTCACAGCATCGCACAGAAAACCGACAATCGGTGAACCTCTGTATCATCCGGGGTAAAAACTGAAACCGGCTTTGGAGCATACTTCACTCCCGCACCACCAGCGGCAGGTAGACGTCATGCTCATACCCCGCCTCGATGGTAACGCCCCTATACGTGCCGATGTTCGCCGGCTCGTCGCTCACAAGATCGGGCTAGGCCCCGGCGGCCTGTGATTTCAGGGTTGTCATAACCTGTGATTTACAGGCCGCGGGTCAGGCCTCATCTCGACATGATATCTCGCTCGCGCTCTCCGCCGGGATTATAGTCAAAGGTTTCGAAAATTAGCCGCGAGTTTGAGGTGATACCAGGAATATCTCCCGTGAGCGTTAGCGTATCTTGCTCTGCGTCCACTTCAATATTGGCAGGCATCAGATAATAGAAGACACCGTCCTCTATGTCTTCCCGGTACTCCCAGGTGTTAACTTGTACCCCATCTTGTATAGGCTTAGTGACAGGTGAATCTGGCGTAAAGGCCCAATGACCAGCTCCTAACGCGTACTCTGTTCCCCGAAACCGTTCCCAATCACTACCCGTTTCCAAGTCATTATCTACATCCACGTACACTGCCCATTCATACTCTTTGAAATTCTCAGGTACACCAATTCGGTCAAACGTTAATTCGCTTGGCACATCTCTCAGGCTAAACGTCACTTGCAAGGTTTCTCCGCTTAGCACGACGTTCGCTGTGCTATCACCTAATCTACTGTTCAAAGAAATAACATCAATATGAGCCGGTGAGACATCCATCTCTGGATCAGGCATTGTTTGCCCCGGGTGCCAAACCGGCTGACCGAAGTTTTTCATAGCGAAAGGTAAGTAAACGTGTATGCTGGAGTAAAAGTTAGTGATGGTATCCGAACAGATGCATTGACGATATCCCGTCGAATGAAATCAGTAGTATCTGATGTGTAGCGTAGTGTACGCATCTGTGCATCCTGTGCACAAAATGCCATTACTAGTAGAGAAACAAGGATTCCAAAAAAGACAGCCAAAAACAGACGCGATTTCATGATAGACTCCTTTGTTGATGAAATTGAACCAAGATTTAAACATATCTACCTGAGCAAACAGGGCTATTTGTCGTCACTCCCGCACCACCAGCGGCAGGTAGACGTCATGCTCATGCCCCGCCTCGATAGCAACGCCCGTATACGTGCCGATGTTCGCCGGCTCGTCGCTTACGGGATCGGGCTGCGATCCGGGCGCGCCGGTAAGCTCCGCTGCCGCGACCTGCGAGTTGCGGGCGGTGATGAGCCAGTTTTCGGTCCCGAAGGCCCGGTCGAAATCGTAGTGGACCCAGCGCCCTTTGTGGCTGCCGAGGTCGGTGGTGTTGCGGTCGTAGTTATCCTGGCAGCAGGTGCCCAGCCAGCGACCATAGGGATCGTAGACGATAAGCGTGCGGTCGCCGTCGTCCTCGTGATAGCCCACGGCCACGAAGAAGTGGCCCTTTTCCGTTACCACGCCGTGCACCGTGCGGACGATGACCGGACGTCCGGCGTCCACCTCGGACTTGATCATCGCCCAAGCCTGACGCCGGGAGCGTTGATATTCCCCGGCCTCGGCACCCTGATTCTGGAGTTCGGCGCGCATCTTGTAGACATAGGCCCTGTCATTCTTGAGCACCCGAGGGTACATGGCGTTGGCTTTGGTTGCCATTGTCTCGGCATCCGCGTCGATCAGGCCGTTCATTGCCAGCACCATGGCCATGCTGGCCGCGCTGCACTTGCTGTCGCCGTTGGACAGCGCCCGTTGATTGAGATAGGCACGTCGGTCCGCCGGCACCCAGTTCTCCTCGTTTTTCAGCACACGATGCAGGAAAAGCGCCA
>CAZHXC010000477.1:0-342 GCA_964536145.1 uncultured Spirochaetales bacterium
AAAGGGTGCGCTCGGACCGCTCATTTTCGACAAGCTGGTATACAGCGGGGGAGCGTGGGTCGAGGTGACGGCGCATCCGTCATTCTGGACTCAGGCGTATGCGACGTATTTCCACGTTTTCTTTACCGTCGGTATCATCGCTATAGCCTGGAAATATTGGCGGACGCGTGAAGCGGCAATTATCATTGCAGGCTACACAGTGTCCGTGATGCTCGTCATTTTTAACAACTTTATTCAACCGGCGACGGGTATCGAATCACCCCGAATAACCCACCTTTTTTCGTTGATCTGGGTTGTCAGCATCTGGTACCGGATAAACAAGCACGCCTGTGGTGAAGACCG
>CAZHXC010000477.1:352-3106 GCA_964536145.1 uncultured Spirochaetales bacterium
CTGCTCTGCCAAGTGGGTACACTTATGACAAGGCATTGCAAAAGGCTATAGTTACCGTGAGATAGGCGAGCGTCTATGCATTTCATATCACACGGTTAAATCCCACGTAGAGCGGATATACACGAAAGCTGAAGCAAAAAACAAGGCACAGCTGTTGTACAAGCTTTCAAATAAGTCAGAATGAGCTTTTAACCGCAAATTAATCAAAGCTCAAGCGAATTTGAAAATTTATCCATTTGCGCGCAATCAATAAACGTATTACAATTCAGTAATACAAAACGCAAGGAGACCATGATGAAAAAGCTCTTAGTTATTCTATGTGCGCTTATCGTTTCACTGCCGGTTTTCGGACAGATGATTGATCAGTCTGAACTCGACTTCAGCAAAGCTGAGCTGGCGATAGCGGGCCCTGATGAGGTGTATGTCACCAACATTCTCTATGAAGGCGAAACGCTGTCAGTTCTTCTAAAATGGGACGGCGGCACCGGCGCCATTATTTATGGGCCGTGGTTTTCGAAAGACAAGGTATTGCAGGACAGCTACGAGCTTGGATACGCATCCGTTCAGAAAGCCGGGACGAATAGAATAATGATCTCCGACATCATAATCGGCTCATCCGCGTACACCGGCACCGCCGTCTTTGACGGAGAATCAAAACTGTTGCTCGACGGGTACTGGGAAAAGCAAATGCCCATGACGCCCGAAATGCGGGTCAAGGTACTGCAAGGACGGCTCAACGCTACCGAAAAGTCATACAATTCCAAGATAGCAGCCCTCGAAGCGGAAATAGAGGCGGACAAGCTCGTCTACGAATCAAAAATCGAAGAGTTGCAGGCGGACGTGGAGGCAGCACGTGAAGCCGCGGAAGAAGTTGGCGTAAAGACTGAAGAGATTATACCCCGGCCAACGAGAATTGCTGCATCCGGCTTCACCGGCGGGCGCGCTCTCTCAGGCAGCTGGACCGTCACCTCATCCGGCGCTTCACAAACCGACAGCGGCGCCTATTTTTCCAAGTATATGATTCCTATTTCCCAGAGATCGACCCAGACTCTCTACACTTTTGAGGGAGAGGCCGGCCAGAGCGGATTTGTCGGCTACGGCCTGCATTTCTTTGCATCCGGTGACCAACGTGAAAAAGGTTACGGCTTTGGTGAATCGTATCTGGTATGGCTCACCAGAGACCCGGACTATTACGGTACCGACCTCACATATTTGCAGCTGTACAAATCCTATGATGATATCAAGATGGTTCAGGCAGCGAGCAGGGCGCTTCCCTACTCGATCGATTCGAATCTCACAACGGAACTGCTGTACGACAGAACAACCGGCAAAGTGACGGTGTGGGTAAACGGCGCGGAGTTTTATGCGTTCACCATACCGGCCTCTGAACGCCTTTCAATGGGTTCAAAAGTAGCTCTCAGGGCCCTCGGCAAGGCCACTTTTACCGATTTCACCATCAAGACGCGATAAGAAATACTACACAGAGAATCAAAGGAAGAGGCAGCCCGTGATTGCGCGGCTGCCTCTTTTTCTTGATATACCCTGGAGGAACGAATGAAGATACTCGTCATCGGAGGCGCCGGATACATCGGCAGCCACGTGTGCAGAGAGCTTCTCGATAACGGCCATGAAGTGGTTGTGTTCGACGATCTCTCGTCAGGACAGAGAGAAAACCTATTCACAGATGAACGATTTGTCCTCGGGGATATCATGAATACGCGCGAACTTGCTAACTGTGCCGGAGAAGGATTCGACGCGCTTATTCATCTTGCGGCATTCAAGGCGGCGGGCGAATCGATGGAAAAGCCGGGCAAGTACGCGGTGAACAACATATCGGGAACCATCAATATCCTCAATGCGGCTGTTACAGCCGGAATACCGAGGATTGTCTTTTCATCCTCGGCGGCTGTGTACGGTGAACCCGAGTATCTGCCGATCGATGAGAAGCACCCGACGAGACCGGAGAACTTCTACGGTTTTACAAAGATAGAAATAGAACGGATTCTCGAGTGGTACGATAAGCTCAAAAGCATACGTTTCGCCGCTCTCAGATACTTCAACGCCGCGGGATACGACAGTGAAGGCCGCATAAGTGGGCTCGAACAAAATCCCGCAAACCTGCTGCCTGTCATTATGGAGGTAGCCGTCGGCAAGCGGGAAAAACTCGCGATCTATGGTGACGATTACGAGACTCCGGACGGCACCGGGGTCCGTGACTATATCCACGTCTCAGATCTTGCAGCGGGGCACCTTGCCGCCCTGGAGTACATCGTCAATGAAGAGAAGAGCCTCATCGTCAACCTGGGAAGCGAAGCCGGCATAAGCGTTGCGGAAATGGTGGAAACCACGCGCAAATTGACCGGGAAACCGATTCCCACGGTTATCACGGGCAGGAGGCCCGGAGATCCGGCCAACCTGGTCTCCTCCGCCGGGCTGGCAAAGGAAGTGTTGGGCTGGGAGGCAAAACAGAGCGATGTTGAGACGCTTGTTCGCACCTCCTGGGATGCGTACAAGCGGGCATTTTGAACAACAACACGAAATATAAATGGTTCATTCTCATTCTCTCCTCCCTTACTCATGCCTTTTGCGTGGGTGCGCAAAATATGTGCATGCCCGTACTCTTCGACGAGATAGCCGAATCCCTCGGTCTGAACCTTGTACAGGTTGGAGCGATCTGGGGTATTGCATTTCTTCCGGGTCTGGTGAGCGGATTGGTGGGCGGAGCGATTAGTGACAGAATCGGCACAAAACGAT
>CAZHXC010000478.1:0-3103 GCA_964536145.1 uncultured Spirochaetales bacterium
CCGGTATGATCAACGAGATAGATCACCTGCGGTTGTCGTGCATAAAGGGAGGTCTGCAGGTCCAAGCGTGTTGGGAGGCTCTCGACGGCCTTGATAATGAGCTCGAAAAGACCCTCGACTATGCAGTATCAATAGAATGGGGATACCTGAGTGCTGAGGTATCTAATGCCGGCACCGGGCTGCGTGTGTCGGCTATGTTGCACCTCCCGGCGTTGAGTAGGTCGCTGGTCATCGAGAAGGCAATGAAGGCAGTGGTGCAGGTTGGGATGACCGTAAAGGGCTTTTTTTCTGAAGACGAGAGCTCGCTGGGAGACCTCTATCAGGTATCCAATCATCTCGGTCTCGGGTTCAGCGAGAAAGATTTGGTTGAAAAGCTTGATGCTGTAGCGTCTCAATTGGTACATTATGAGAGGCAAGCGCGCGAGGAGTTGATCGAGAAGCAGAGATACGAAGTCGAAGATGAGGTTATGCGCTCCCTGGGCATACTCACTCATTGCAGGCTGCTAACCTCTTCTGAGGCTCTCGATTTGATCTCCAGCGTGCGATTTGGGGTTGAATTAGGCCTGATTTCGGCCCCGATGGAGCGGATTACTGCAATGCTCTTTCTCACACAGAAGGCGCATATGCAGTATTTGATCGGCGGTATGGAGGAGGGTGCCGATACTAATACCATAGATCAGGTGAGAGCTGAGGTAGTGAGGAAGGCTCTTGCCGGATGCTTATAAATGGGAGGACTGCATGTTTAAAGGCCTGACGCAACGGGCGCAAAGGATACTCACAATTTTTGCTCAGGAGGAGGCAAAGCGGTTCCATTCGGATCAATTGCTTCCGGAACACATCATACTTGCTCTTTTGAAAGACGGAGAGGGCCTCGGTTATAAGACGATTCAAAAGCTGAACATCGATCCGGTGGAGATGCAGCTTGAAATAGAAAAAAATATCCCGAAAAAACACTCCGGCTTCATTCTCGGGGACGTTCCTGCCTCAAAACGCGGAAAGAAACTGCTCGATGAATCCACCATGGAGGCAAAAAACCTCGGTCATGAGTATATCGGGACCGAACACTTGCTGCTCGCCGCGGCAAAGGAAACGGGGAGTGTTGTAGAGAGATATTTAAACAATAAAACGATCACCATTGAAAAATTGCGCGCTATCATCATCGAGCTCAGCGGAAAGGGAGAACCCAAGAAAAAAGGCATCGTCCAGCAGAGTCAGAAGCGCAAACAACAGCCGGCGGGGAAAAAGTCAACGCCTACGCTCGATGAGTTCGCCAGAGAGCTCACCGAGTATGCCAGACGCGGCAACCTTGATCCGGTGGTCGGCAGGGTTACCGAGATACGAAGGGTAATCCAGATACTGGCCCGCCGTACAAAGAACAACCCGGTGCTCATCGGAGAACCCGGGGTAGGCAAAACCGCCATAGTCGAAGGGCTCGCCCAAAAGATAGTAGACGGCAGTGCCCCGGAAGTGCTCAGCGGGAAACGGGTTCTTACCTTGGACCTCGCTTCTCTTATTGCCGGAACCAAGTACCGTGGCGAGTTTGAAGAGCACTTGAAACGGGTGATGAAAGAAATAATTACCGCGGGGAATGTGATTCTGTTTATTGACGAGCTCCACACGATTATTGGAGCCGGGGGTGCGGAGGGAGCTATAGACGCTTCAAATATGCTAAAACCGGCACTTTCACGCGGTGAGCTGCAGTGTATAGGCGCAACCACGCTCAATGAGTACAAGAAGTACATCGAGAAAGATGCGGCATTGGAACGGCGGTTCCAGCCGATCTTTGTGAACGAGCCAACCATCGATGAGACCATCGAAATTCTCAAAGGGGTGAAGTCCAACTACGAAGAGCACCACAACGTTACCTACACACCGGAATCGGTTGCTGCTGCGGCCCGTCTCTCGAATCGGTATATAACCGACAGATTTATGCCTGACAAGGCGATTGATCTGATCGATGAAGCGGGCTCAACCAAGCGAATAGAGAACAGCGTTCCACCGGAAGAGATCGGTGATCTCGAGAAGCAGATAGAATCTCTTACAAATGAAAAGATGTCGCTGGTAAACACACAAAACTTTGAAAAAGCGATCGAGGTCCGGGATACCATCCATCACCTGAAGGAACAACTCGAAAACTCCAGGAAAGAATGGCGGCGAAACCTCAGGTATGAGAAGAATGTGGTGACCGAAGAGGACATCCAGGAAATCATCTCTTCTATTACCGGAATCCCAATCGCACGTATCATTGAAACCGAATCGAAAAAGCTATTACGCATTGAACACCAGCTACACGAGCGGATCGTAGGCCAGCACAATGCAATAACGGCAATTGCCGCGGCCATCAGGAGATCAAGAACCGGCTTGAGCTCGCCGTATAGACCGATGGGTTCGTTTATCTTCTTAGGTCCAACGGGTGTGGGAAAAACCGAGCTGGCCAAGACTTTAACCGAGTTTCTCTTTGGTAATCAGGAGGCGCTCGTACGTCTCGACATGTCCGATTTCATGGAGAAGCATACGGTATCCAGACTCGTGGGCGCCCCTCCGGGATACGTCGGCTATGAGGAGGGTGGTCTGCTGACTGAGAAGATCAGAAGGCGGCCGTACAGTGTCATCCTGCTTGACGAAATCGAGAAGGCTCATCCGGACGTTTTCAATATTCTGTTACAAGTACTTGAAGAGGGTGAGCTCCAGGATAACCTCGGCCATCGAGTCTCTTTCAGAAACACCGTGCTTATCATGACTTCCAACGCAGGGGCCAGAGAGATCTCGAGAGATTCGGCCCTTGGATTCAGATCTGATGAGGGGCTCATGTCTTACGGTGAGATACGTTCTTCGGCGCTTACCGAATTGAAGCGAATTTTCAGACCCGAGTTCTTAAACAGGGTTGATGAGATTGTCGTCTTCCATAGCCTCGACAGGAAGGAGGTTCTGGAAATACTTGGAATCATGATAGATGAGGTCCGTCTCAGGTTGCTCGAAATGAACATCACCATTGATGTGAAGAAGAGCGCGAAGGAACATCTGATTGATGCCGGATTTGACGCGAAGTTTGGTGCGCGGCCATTGAGAAGGGCAATACAGCGTGAGCTCGAAGACCCGCTTT
>CAZHXC010000479.1:0-3097 GCA_964536145.1 uncultured Spirochaetales bacterium
CGGTCGCCGATGTATCGGAGTCTGTCCTGCCGGCGCGTTCGATCCGGATAATCCGACTCCGGTCCGGGTGGGGGAGCGAGAGTTCACCGTTGCCGGCTTGGACGGGATTCGCTGTCAGTACGGGCTCGAAGGACTTGTAGCAGGCTCGGGCAGCCATACGAATGAAGTTATTCCGCCGGGACCGGGACGTTGGGAGGAGTTGAGCAAAGCAAAAACGCGGCATCACCCGACGGACGCGTTGCTGTTATCCCAGTGTCCCGGAGCGCTGGTCGGAAACTTCTGCGAGCGCTGCCTGCATCAATGCACCGGGTGATTGCATAGAGGCGGCGGCGCTGTCCTCTCACCCTTTGCGGCGCCCGACCGGGCTTACGAATCGGTCCTTCCCGTCAAGGACGCCTTCCCCGGCAGTTTCAGCGAGAGCGCTGCGGCCACCCAGATCAGCGCCGCAGACAGAAAAAAAGGCATGGAGAGACCAAAGCCCTCGGCGAGCCGGCCTCCAACCATCGGTGACAGAAATCCAAGGCCGTAACAGGTATAGATGAACCCGACAGAAGAGGCGAGGGTCTCACGGTCCGCAAAATCGGCTGCCGCAGTCAGAATGATTGGGCTGACGGGACCGGTGATACCGGAGATAACGAGAAAAACCATAAGCAATGCAGGAACCGGGGAGAGGCCGATACCGATGGCGAAAGCGCCCGAAGCGAGAAGCGGAAGAGCCAGTGCCGTCCTGGCGCCCCACCGGTTGTAGAGGTAGCCCATGACCGCTTTCGCCCCAATTCCGGCGCCAAAGTAGAGGGTAAGCCCCAGCCCGATGAGCGCTGTGGACATCCCGAGTTTCTGGTCTCCGTACAGCGGAACAAATCCGGTCAGGGCACGCGCGCCCATTCCCTTGAGGGCGTATACGATCGCGAGCCGCAGCACAATCTTGTTTTTGAGCACCGAGCGTGAAATCGCCAAAATATTCCGGATACGACCGGTGAGAGCAGAGATCACCGGCCGCGTGTTTCCCTCGGGAAACCTCAAGCCCACTATCGGCAGGAGTATCAGTGCGGGGATCGTGCAGATGAAGATGGAAAAACGCCAACCGGCGGCAGTCGCCACGGCGGCCTGAACCACCGGCATCACGCTCGCACCGATGTTGCCCATCAGACCGTGGAATGAAATGGCAAACGCCCGGTTCTTGTGAAAGCGTTCGGCGGTAATAGCCGTCCCGCAAGGGTGATATACGGCGTTTCCCGCCCCGGCGACAAGTGCGAGCAGCGCGATCGCCCAGAAGCCGGAGGCCCATCGTATAGACAGGAATCCAACCGAGGCGAGGGTCATGCCGACAAGCAGAATCAGTTTTCGTTTCCCGCCGTAGTCAGCCAGGAGCGAGAGGGGGAAAATGACGATAAACGCCGCAAAGTTGGCGATACTCAACAGAAGTCCGGCCCGCGATGCGGAGAGACCGAGGTCTGCGACAATAAGCGCAAGGACCGGCACCAAGAGGCTTGAAAATCCGTCGCTCAGTCCGTGGGTAGCGCCGATTACCGAGAGATCAAAATAGTCTATTCCGCGGAGTTTAGTCCTGTTTTCTCGGCCCAATTCTTCTTCCGAATCTCCGTTGGCTGCGCGCCGTTACCACGCAAACGACGGATGGTAGAAACCGTGCCAGCCTCGTGCGACCGAAATGACGAATGTCCCCCGGTATGGAACGATTATCCGTGTGGGTGTCGGTTTTGAGAACGATCTGGCCCACTCGTACGGGTCGTAGGTCCGTTTTACAAAACACCCGTAATGTGCCGGGACGGCAACTTTCAAGCCGATTCTTTCGGCCATGCGGACCGAACCGTCAAAAAACGGAAACTCACCCTCGGTTGGATGAGTGGTGAGAAGACCTACATCCGGTGCGAGTGCGCGAACCGGCTCGACCAGCTTTGAAATATCTGCAAAATCGTTCTGAGGGTCTCCAGTTACGTAAACCCTTCCAGCTCCTGTCTCGATGACATAGCCGAGATGCATGCAGTCTGTGCCGTCACCGGGCAATTTGGAGTATACCGCTTCAACGCCCATAGATGCCGCTGTTCGCCTCTCACCGGCCACTACCGGCCACAGTTCCGCCGTGACATCTTCTGACTCGATACGTTCAATACTCTCAGGCGGCCCGATGATCGTTATGTCGGGATTCGCCTCGAGCAGCCGCAAGAGCGATTCTATGCAGGTGTGGTCGCCATGATCGTGAGTGAGTAATACCGCATCCACCCGGAGTTTTCTCTCGTCCACCGGACGATCGGCATAGATAAACTTCTCTGAAGGTCTGGTGGTGGGAAAGTAGGGGTCGATGAGCACCACCGAACCTGCGGTATTTTTGAGAGCGAAAGAATTCTGCCCGAACCAGCTCAGTGAGAAAGAGCCGACCGGCGCCTCTATCTCGTACAACATCCGTTCAACGTTTACCAATGTCACTTCCTCCTGCAATTGCTCCGGCAACCATGATCGGCCCGCAGCGCGGCGCGCGGGAGACACAACTATGACCGCCGGTGCATAATCCGTCAGTATACTTTTATAAGCTCAATCTTAAACTTGAGCGTAGAGTTGGGGGTGATGAGAGGGCCCGCCGAGCTATCGCCGTACGCCAGTTCCGGAGGAATGATGAAGTGGTAAATGGCGCCCTCCTTCATCAGCTGCACGCCTTCGGTCCACCCTTCGATTACTCTCGAGAGACGGAGGGTCGTCGGCTTTCCCTCCTCGTAGGTGCTGTCAAAAACACGACCGTCCATGAGCTTGCCTTCGTAGTGGACGATAATCGTGTCCCAGGCAATCGGGCTCTTTCCCGTTCCTTCCTTTTCAACTTTGTACCGGAGCCCGCTTGGCAGGGTCGTATAGCCATCTGTGGATACCGGAACCACTTCGTCTGAACAACCCGCAATCATTAACAACAGCGGAAGTGTGTATACGGCGAGCACTGCAGCAAATCTTCCGGTCCTCATTTCTTTCTCCGACACCTCAAATTGAACACCATTTTGAAGCGCCATTCTCCCACGAAAAAAATCGAATTGCAACTAAGCTAAGCGCAACAAACGCAACGAAAAACCCCTTGACCTTCTTTTATGACGAG
>CAZHXC010000480.1:0-1092 GCA_964536145.1 uncultured Spirochaetales bacterium
AATGAAAACTTCGGCTTCCCGTCTTTTGTCACAAACCCGGGGATGATCGTGTTGAACGGCCTCTTGTGCGGCTCGAGACGGTTGCGGTCGTTCGGGTTGAGGGAGAACAAGTTTCCCCGGTTCTGCAGGCAGAACCCGAGCCCGTCGGGCACGAGCCGCGACCCAAAGCCGTGGTAGATACTCTGAATGAGCGAGACCATGTTGCCCTCCGAGTCCGCGGCGGTGAGATAGACCGTGTCACCCGCGCCGCCAATCCGCCCGGCGGTGACGTTTCCCGCCGCACGCTTGCGGTCGATCAGTTTCACACGGCGTTTGGCGTACTCTTTGGAAATCAGCTCCTTTACCGGAACATCGGCAAAATCCATATCGGCGTAATATACCGCCCGGTCCTCGTATGCGAGTTTTTTTGCTTCGATAAGCAGGTGCAGCCGCTCCGCGGAGATCGGCTCCAGGGCTCCAATGTCGAAGTGCTCGAGAAGGTTGAGCATCTGCAGCGTTGCGATTCCCTGCCCGTTCGGCGGGAGCTCCCAGACATCGTAACCGCGATAATTGGCACTGACAGGATCGACCCAATTGGGAGTGTGATCATGGAAATCCGGCAACGAAAAATGGCCCCCTTTTTCTTGCGAAAACCTCACGATTTTCTCGGCGATCTCTCCGTTGTAGAAGGCATCCTGGCCGTCACGCGCGATGGTTTCATAAAAACCGGCCAGATCAGGATTCGTAAAAATGTCACCGAAACGGGGAGCCGCACCATCGGGCAGGAAAGTCGATGCGAACCCAGCGTCGTCGGCAGGTGCGGCGGCCCAACTCCGCGCGATGACCGGCGAAACCGGAAACCCCTCCCGGGCGTAGGAGATAGGAGCCTCCAGCACCTCTTTGAGACCCAGCCTGCCCAGGCGTTCCTGGAGTGCGGCCCACCCGCTTACACAACCGGGAACGCTCCAAGAGAGCGGCCCGTAAAGCGGGATTTCGGAAAGCCCCAACGCCTCCGCCTTTTGGATATTCCATTCATAGGGTGCACGGCCGCTTGCGTTCAGGCCGATGAGCTTCTTTTCTTTCTCATGCCAAACGATGGCAAAGAGATCACCG
>CAZHXC010000480.1:1102-3094 GCA_964536145.1 uncultured Spirochaetales bacterium
GGTGGCGCGAGAACTTTCCCGATTCAACGTGCGGGTGGCTCTGGTGGAGAAGGAGGCTGACGTGGGCTTCGGCTCCACCAAGGCCAGCATCGCATTTGCACAAATAGCCGCATCTACTGCGTTACCGCCGCTTTTCAGGATATCGAGCCCGGCAATACTCGCCAACGGTTGGCTTGAACAGACAATGCCGTTCCGGCAGGCAACGGTTGAACGGTCGCCGTTTCTTGCAAAGAGCAATTCTTCATCCAGGGGGGTCCTGTTATCCTGCACGGCCGGTCGCTTTTTTCCAGAGTTATGTTTCATATCTTTCTATATAGTACGTAATGCCGGAAAATAAAAGAGGCGGAGTTTCCCCCGCCTCTTAAGACTCCGACAGAATCGGACTTGCTATTATTTGTAGCCCATCTCTTTCTTCAAGGAAAGGTCGAGCCAGGTGGTATCGATACAGGGCTGCTGGTTACCGTAACCAAGCTCTTCCTCACCGTAGTAGTTCTGTACCCACGGCCACCAGTATTTGTAGCTCATACCGGCGGGCATGTTGATGTTGCCCACGTCATCGATAAAGAACAGAGCTGCCTCTTTGAGCAACTGAGTCCGCGCTTCTGCGTCAACCATCTGCTGGGCCTTGTCGAGCATCGCGTCAAACTCCGCATTATTCCAGGAGGAGGCAAGGCTTGCACACTCGGTCTTTCTCTGAGGAAGCTCGGTGGTGGCGCCGTTGGCGTCACTCCTGAAGTATATGCCGTCAAAATCGCGGCTGAACCTGAGCGATTCGTGAACCGATGCTTCCAGCCCGACGAGCTCGAGTTTGATACCGATCTTGGCCAGCTCGGCTTCCGCCCAGGTGGCACAGTCGGTATTCACCTTAGCAGAAGGCTTGAAGTATCCCTTAACGGTGAAACCGTCAGGATAACCGGCCTCGTCGAGCATCTGTCTCGCAAGGTCCTTGTCATTCGAGAAGAGTACAGCGGTTTCTTCCGGCATGTCTTCAATGGCGGTCCAGTAGGGGCTTCCCGGAGGCGGGAAAGCGTTATTCTGTCCCTGCCCCAAGAGCACCGTGTCAATGTATGATTGAAAATCCATACCGATCATCATCGCCCGGCGCACGTTCCTGTCATCAAAGGGAGGATCTGCACAATCCGGGTGTATAACCTCCATACCACCGGCCACATACTGGCTTACGATCAGCTCGGGAGTGGACTTCTGAAGAGAATCGACGTACTGTTGGTCCACCTGGGCGACATCGAGCTTCGCGGTCCTGATGGCACTTACCATCGAAAGCTTGTCCGGTATGATCGGTTTTACCAGCTTGTCCGCAAAGGGAGTCTCGTACTCCACACCATCGATGGTGGTGGTGCCAAAGTAATCGGGATTTCTTTTGTATGTGGCCCCGGCGCCGGAAGTGTAATTCTCGATGATCCACGCCCCGGTTCCGCTATGGTTCCTCCAGTTCTCTCCGCCCGCTTCGATAACTTCCTCAGGATACAGGATACACCCCATACCGTAAATGAGCATGGCGCCCCAGGTGAACTCATAGTAGTTGAAATCAACCTGTACCGTGTATTTGTCTACGGCGTATACGTCTTTGACAAACTTGCCTGCGCCCTTACCGAGCGGACCTTCGAGGATGTGGTTCAACCCAAATACGACGTCGTCAGCGGTAAGCTCCCTCGCCGGCATACCGATACGATCGTTACCGGTGTACATGACACCCTCTCTCAGGTAAAAGGTGAGACCGCTTTCTTTTACTTCCCAGCTTTCGGCCAGATCACCCTTCAGATATTGATCGGGTACCTCCTGGTGCGCCTGGAAAGCATAATCCCCGGTGCCTCTCGGCCCGTAGGTCTCGGTATCACCGATGACCAGGAACGAGTACATGGGATAGAGAAACCTGGATGTGTTGGTCCAGGATCCGGTGGTAACGTCCCAGTTGGTAGGCTCACGCCATTCCCAGAATGACCAGGTAAGCGTTCCACCATACTGCGGTCCTTC
>CAZHXC010000481.1:0-3064 GCA_964536145.1 uncultured Spirochaetales bacterium
CAAGCGCGGCCGGGGATATGTGGTTGATGTGGATATGGTCACGCTGAACAGGGTGCCGGATGAAGTGCAGAAGCACATTGAGGAATTGGTTGTGGAGAGGATTCGGGAAAAACTGCCGCGCTATTTCCCGGGAAAAGATTTGGAAGTGACGTGCGATGGCCACGTATTCAAAATAACAGGTGATCTCTCGCTGTCATGACCTTTGTGGAGGTATGAAATGAACGGGTCGGAAATACGGGATGACATAGAAAAATACACAAAGATACTCCGGATAGAGCTCGAGGATCTGGAAAAGGATCTGCTCATGATGGCGGAAATATATCATCAACGCGAACAGAAACGGGAAATTACCGATTATGTGTTTCTGGAGAACCTCACCCTTCTTCAGAGCGAAATCTCCGGTATTGATAACATTATCGATTCTCTCGATGAGATAAAGACGGAAGATTTCTCCTCAATACAGGAGTTTGCCGAATATATTTCTCAGGAGTTCAAGAAGAGAATTGAAGACGCAGGTTTTCCGGACTCGGTATTTGAGTTGGTAAAGAGGAAACTGATAAAGGTGTCGCGCTATATTCTCGAGTCGGAAGATTAGAGCCGGTGGAGCCCAGAATGAATATCAGTTCTCTTGAAGTTTTAAAATCGCACAAGTATAATGTGCGAAATTCGGATAAGAAGAGGAATTTATGGACGTCCAACTGCAGGAGTTGATCGAAAAGATCAAGTCTGACGGTGTCGCATCTGCAGAGAAACAAGCCGCTTCAATTATAGAAGAAGCAGAGAAGAAAGCTGCGAGTATCGTTTCAAATGCGGAAGAAAAGGCCAAAACGATCGTGGAGGCGGCGCAACAAAAAGAGGAACAGATGGTCCAATCCGGCAAGGACGCCCTTGTTCAGGCGGGACGTGACCTCATTCTGAATCTCGAAGAGCGGCTTACATCACTGTTCAACACCGTAATCGAATCCGAGGTGGGCCAGGTCCTCTCCGGTGAAGTGCTTGAATCGGCCGTGGTCCGGATCATCTCGTCGTGGGCGAACGACGAGGCGGGGAAGGTTGACGTACTTCTGCCGCGGGAAGAATATCAGGCACTCGAAGCTGCGTTGAGAAAGAAACTCTCGGATAAACTGGCTGAAGGTATCGAAATCAAGCCGTCTTCGGATCTTCGTGCAGGATTCCGGATATCGATGAAGGATGGTTCGGCGTATTATGATTTTACCGCCGCAGAAATTGCTGATGCTCTCTCAGAGAGCCTGAACCCCCGTCTTGCTGAAGCACTGCAAAAAGCGGCCGCCGGCTAGGGAGAGATACGTTGGGCCAGTACTATTACGCCGTCAGCTCGCTACCGTATCTGTTTTTTGATGCGGAGACATATCCATCAAGTGAACAGTTCATGGCTGTATGCGCCGAGAACCTGTCGCAGTCGGATATGCGCATGATCCTCAGTATCGATGAGGAAGACCATAACGGCAGGCGTTCGGCGGTGGAGCAAAGATGGCGTCAGTGGAACAGGTCGCTGTGGGCTGATCTCGCTATCTTGCGCGCACAGCAACAGGGACGAAATATCGATCAATTCCAGCGGATTGAACGGGTGATCGGCACCGAGGAACTCGCGCGGGAGGCTTTCCATAGTGATTCACCTCTCGCCGCGGAAGAAACTCTCGAAAGAGGGCGCTGGACTTTTCTCGACGAGCTTGAAGTGGGCCACTATTTTGATGTAGAGAAACTCATAGTGTATCGTTTGAAAATCGCGATCCTCGAGCGAAGGTCCACCTTTGACACTGACAAAGGGCTTGCGAATTTCAGACGAATATACGATACGGTGACAGAAGAGAAAATCGGCGTACAACCGGAGTAGGATATGACCAAGGGCAAAGTAATCGGCATAAACGGAAACATGGTAACAGCCGTCGTGGACGGTGAAGCATCCTTGAACGAGGTGTGCTACATCATCGTCGGAGACAGGCGACTGAAATCAGAGGTTATCAGGGTTCAGGGTGATCAGGTACAGATGCAGGTGTACGAGATGACCAGAGGGATCTCCATCGATGATGAAGTCGATTTTACCGGCGAGCTCTTAGCGGTTTCTCTCGGTCCCGGTCTTCTCGGCCAGATCTATGACGGTCTGCAGAATCCGCTTCCTCAATTGGCTGAAAAGTGTGGTTTTTTTCTCGATCGTGGTGTCTATTTGAGCTCCCTCTCTGAGACAAAAACCTGGAAGTTTTCACCGGCGTGCAAACAGGGTGACACGGTTTCGAGGGCCGATACCCTCGGCACGGTCCCGGAGGGCATTTTTACACACCGTATCATGGTGCCGTTCAACTTTTACGAGACCTATACGGTAAAGTCGGTGGCCCCCGAGGGCGAGTACAACATCAACGAAACAATAGCGGAGTTGGAGGATCCCCGGGGCAACATCCTCCCGGTAACCATGACCTTTGAATGGCCGGTGAAGCGGGCGATAGATGCATACTCAGAACGGATGCGGCCGTTGGATCCGATGCTTACGAAGATCCGCATTATCGACACATTTCTTCCTGTCGCCATGGGGGGTACTTACTGTATTCCGGGCCCCTTTGGCGCCGGAAAGACCGTGCTGCAGCAGGCGACAAGCCGCAACGCAGAGATAGATATCGTTGTCATAGCGGCGTGCGGTGAGCGTGCAGGCGAGGTTGTCGAAACGCTCCGTGAGTTCCCCGAGCTCCTCGACCCGAGGACCGGCAAATCACTCATGGAAAGGACCATCATTATCTGTAATACCAGCTCAATGCCGGTTGCCGCGCGGGAGGCCTCGGTGTACACCGCGGTGACTATCGCGGAGTATTACCGGGAGATGGGCTTGAACGTCCTGCTGTTAGCGGATTCCACTTCTCGATGGGCCCAGGCCATGAGAGAGATGTCCGGCCGGCTCGAGGAGATTCCCGGTGAGGAGGCGTTTCCCGCCTACCTCGAATCGGTCATCGCCTCCTTTTATGAACGGGCAGGGGTGGTCCGGCTCAAGGACGGTACCGTTGGCTCGGTCACCATCGGTGGCACCGTGAGTCCCGCCGGCGGTAATTTCGAGGAG
>CAZHXC010000482.1:0-3059 GCA_964536145.1 uncultured Spirochaetales bacterium
TTAAGACTGAGCAAGGCGGGATTCGAACCCACGACCTTTGGCTCCGGAGGGCACGATGAAGTATTGCGACTGTTTGCAGTGTGGGTAAGTATTATATAGTAGGAATGAACGCGCACATTTGCCTCGACTGAGGTGATAAAGGCTGACGGTTACTGCAAATGTGCTGAAAGTATCTTCAATTACAGGATAACAATATGTTGAAGATATTGCAAGGGTTATATGCTAGCTGAAAACATCAAAAAGTACCGAAAGAAGCGCGGATTATCCCAGGAGGATTTAGCGCGTAAAGCAGATGTCACATATAGTGCCTTAAGCAAGGTTGAGGCTGGCTACGTACAGAACCCAAGAATATTCACTGTCCAGAAAATCGCTATCGCGCTCGAAGTAACTATTGACGCTTTGATGAAAGAATAGTCAATTATTTAATTCTATTGGCACTATACCCATTACGGGGATGTTTCTCAGAGCTATGTACCTCAAAAATGAATCGGCATAAGCTTCTTGACGTATGGTTATAAATATGGCTACATTTCCATATGGAGTTCGAGTGGGATCAGGGAAAAGACGCCGCTAACCGTCGAAAGCATCACGTATCGTTCCTTGAGGCTCAGCGTGCTTTTCTTGATCCCTATAGAATCATTGCCATTGACGCTAAGCACAGCACGGCGAGAGAAACGAGGTATTTTTGTTTCGGCAAAGTCGAAGAGAAGGTAATGACGGTACGATTCACCGTCAGAGCCGAGATAATTCGCATTTTTGGTGCTGGCTATTGGCGAGAAGGACGGAAGAAATATGAAGAAGAAAAACGGATACAGTGACGCACCACCGGACGTAGCTGAAGCTATCAGAGAGGCAAAAGTGATTGATGATTTTCTGCCGCCGCCGGATGAGTTGATTCCACGAGACGATACGGTAAAAGTCACCATTTCGCTTACAAAAAAGAGTGTAGATTTCTTCAAAGAGTCAGCGAGTAAGAAAGGGGTTCCCTATCAGACGATGATCCGGAAGGTGCTTGATCTTTATTCGCAACGATATCAGCGAGAATAATTTGGAGCGATTAGAGTACATTCTTAGGCATAAATACGTACGCAAATAAGTACAGTTTTCCTGGAACTACCCGCCTTGTGAGGGCCATCTTGGGGCTTTGATGGCAGACGCACTTACGCCAACGGTCACTTCGCCTTCGGTCAGGTAGCCCGACAGGCCTGAGTCGGTAACGGTCGCCGGAAACACGCGATAAAAATCGGATAGACCGCGATGGGCGATACCGGACTATCAAAATTAATTCACCCTGTGCCGTAGCGCTTGTTCATTCGCTCAGCATTAGGATTCGAAAAAGCTAGCGACATTCATATATCTTCCACCTCAACTGACCGGTCGCCGTCCTGGCTCCCTTGATCGAATAAAATCGGCTTGGGACATGGACGTCCCAAGCCGCGCCCGGAAGGGGCGATTATTCATTGTTATTCTTGTCGGTGAACAATGCGTCCGTTCTCAAAGTGTCTACAGGAGTTCTCCTAATATTCTGTTCGTGGCTTTTGCGCTGTACTCGATTATCGGCCGAATAATAAGTTGTTGTGGACCGGCGCGTATATCGCTGTGCCGGCAGAAGACATGATGACGGGACGACCATAACATGAACATGGGACGAGTTTGAGATCAAACCCGTGATCGATATCAGAAATTGATGGAAGGACTTAGATGAAACGGAACTGATACCGGGACCTGATAGCTTCACGATAATGACGGTGAAGTGGGTTGGTCCAAGGCATGGCAAGCAGAGTGAGCTTGTTTTGGGCAGGATTGAAAAAGAGCGAAATACTCTAAAATTTTGATGCCCAACACGCCATTATGCAAATGAAGGTGAGGGAATGGCCAGTGTACCATCACCCATTCGGTCGTATTCCGCTGCCCATCGATAGGGACGCAGTAGGAGCAAGCATGTGGAGAGATTATCCACGGAGCGACCCAGGCTATAGGAGCCTGCAACAATGAGCGGGAATTACGGTGTCGAATTTCAGAAAGCAATGATCATGGAATTGAGTGGACAAGATGCCGGAAGTGCGACCGCGTTGGCTGAAGAAGTCTTTGTGCCCAATCTTGATTGGCCTCTTTCGCGGATGACTCCATACGCTACAGCAATTGTGACATCAGTCTTTTGCTCGCGGGAGTCAGAACCCATACCGTCCCACATTTTCTGCGCACTTTCCAGCACCTGTCTACGGGTCTCGCCGCTGAGGGCCAAGGCTGTCTCGTACTCAATCACCTAAGGGGTTGAAGGAAAGCACAGTCGAAATGATCGTTAACCCGGGCATATGCATAATCCGGTAAATACGAAATGGAGATACCACTCATGGCGTATTTGTACGGATAGGTAGGAGTGTACTTGCCAGAAAAGGAATTTCTATAGTTCCCTGCTTTGGTGCAACCTGATGTCACGAGAGGAGGCGTAATCCGGCGCGGAGGCCGAACCAGCGAGAATTCGGGAAGTGTTCGATTGGTTAGATGAAGTTGTGAATGTTTTGTAAACGCGGCGGAAAGGAGGATCACTATGAGAGGGAACAGAGCACAATCGGCAAACTGCTATAACAAAGGGCACAATTATCATCGCTAACACCTTAGGCGCATGGCGCGGGTACATCGTTCGTCCCTCACAAACTCATTTCCAACATATCTTGAGTTCGTTGTCGTCAACAATTCTTAAGATGAGCGTTTTCGTCTAAGCCACCCGCCGTTTATAGTACAGTATGTCGCAATGCTTGTACGTTAAAGAACGCCTTTCCGCGAGCGCGCATTGCTTCAAAGTGTAAGAACAGGCAAAAAGCGGCTAAATCTGGTTAAAGACAAGGTACTTCTTTGCCGTGCTATAATTTTCCCACAACAATGGAGGCGACAAATTCAGATGATTAGGATAAGAATATTCTTGATCAAAGGAGTATCAATATGAGTGATAAGCTGCGAGCGCTGGTATTCGGGTCTGGTTTCGCCAGCCAGGAACATACAGAGGCGCTGCGCTACTGTGGAGTAGAGGTTGTAGGCATGGCAAGCCGTACGGATTC
>CAZHXC010000483.1:0-3056 GCA_964536145.1 uncultured Spirochaetales bacterium
AGTGATCCTGCAACAACACCGGCCCGTCAGGCCCTACGGTGAGAGAAAACTCATCGCTGGCTACCGGTATTCCTGCGTCGTTGGTTGTGGGTTTGCCTTCTTTCTTGCTCATTGTGTTGCCTCCTGTGCGTTTCTAAGCCGGCGGGTATTTCTCTCCCCGGCTTATGTGACGTGTTTGATGATAATCGGGATGCGTTATGCCGGCAAACACGGGACAAGCTGACTGCTACTTTTTGTCTCTGCTTTATATTTTAGGATACATGCCGAACAGGCGCAATGGCATCCGCTGAATCAGCGGCGCTCACGCCGGTTCAATGGCGGACGTCACCATCTGAGCGCCGTAGATCGAGTCGTCTTCGATTTTTTCCAACTGTGATAGGTGTTTGAACGTCCGCCAGCTTTGGCGGATAATCGGGACCGGATTATGCCGGTGGCGCCAGACGAACATCCTCGTCTTGGGATCACCCGGGCTGCCGCTTCCAAAGTCCCCAAACCGTTTCCTGTACCGGTCGTACTGTCTGTCGGAAGCCGTCTTTGAAAGAATCGATGCCGCCCCAACCACGGTATACTTCTCGTCCGCCTGGTGTTCAGCAATCAGCTCTACCGATTCAAGTACCGCCCGGATATTGAGGACCTTCCGCCGTCGTAATATCTCCTGCAATCGTTTTTCAAACAGAGATTCGTTCACTTCCCAGTTATCGATATATATCTGTTCAAGACCAGGATGATGAATCTTCTTGATGATTCGAAGGCAGCTGATCATCTCCCACTCGTTCAAATTGCACGATTTATCGTCGATATCGGAGGGCGGAATATGAGCTACCGCGAAGGATCGGGCGGTTTCCTTTATGATCCTTTCAAGCTCGTCACGCTTTTTTCTCGTAAGCTGCTTGCTGTCTTTGACCCCAAGCTCTTTCCATGTATCGATAGTCTTCTCATCCGCGGCTACTGCCGAAATAAAAATACTCCCGATGCACGGACATTTGGTGGCGTCATCTATTCCTGCTAAAATTCTTTGTTCGATAGGATGTAGATACTAGCAAACTCAGCCGGTGGTCAAGCCACTCTGGACATTCATGTCGATCCCGTAGGCGTACCCGGACCGAGCTCTGTATGGATCATGATTCGAGGATGGTGTCTGGTCCGAAAGTTCCGGAGGAAGTTCCGGCCGGGTTATGTCACCGGCCGGATCTGATTCAGCTGAACCTTAACTTTTCTTTATGTCGATCTTACGGCTTGTAGATTGCCGTTCCCCGGTTCGAGGTAACTCCAGGGTGAGAACGCCTTTTTCAAACTTGGCGTCGATATTATCTATGTCTACATCTTCCGGCAACCGGAAGTTTCGCTGGAAACTCCTCGAGAAACGTTCTTTGCGGAGAAAACCCTCTCTCTCTTCTTTGCGCTCTTCTTGTTTCTCGCTGGACAGAATCAGGGTGTCACCGTCTATTCTCACATCGACATCGTCTTCGGTCAGCCCCGGCAGGTCGGCCTCGAGGACATACCTGTTGTCTGTTTCCTTGACGTCTACCGCCGGCCCCCACTCACGCGTGCTTTGGGGCGCAAAAAAGTCCGCCCAGTCGGTAAACTCGTCCCAAAGGTTTTGCAACATGCGTCTCGGTTCTCTGCGTATCAAATCTCTCATAATAGAAAACTCCTTTTGATCTTGGTACATTTGTTCCGCCAACGGCGAATTCAGGCTGTCCCGCAACGTTAATCCCTCTGAATCGAGGCCTAACGGTTCTGGGACGGCCTCAATTAGTGCTAAACGTTTCCTCTGTCTTACGTTCTTAGCCTAATAACATTCAGGCGCGCGAAGAATAAGCCGTTTGTGTTAAATCTTGGAAAAAATTCGGCTAGACTCTTTGCCGGCAAAATGCGCTTCTGTCAACGGCCGACGTACGTTGACAGCCCGATCTGATACTCCTATGCTTGCCTTCGATACCCCAACGAGGAGAAGGAGGACTTGCCGTGGGCCCGGATACACAGTTCCAATTACTGAAAGCGGATCGTCTGTTTGACGGCTCAAGCGCTCATTTCCTGGAGAAGGCCGCGCTGTTGATTGAGGGCCCGTGCATTAGCGCCGTCGGGCGTCAAGGAGAAGTTCGCGCACCAGATGGCGCCGAGGTGAGTGAACAGGAGTATGGTGAAGCTACAATCCTCCCCGGGCTTGTCGATGCCCACACCCATCTCCTAGCCCCGGGGGACGGCACATCCGGTGATGACCTGGCGCATGACGATGACGATATCATGCTGCTAAGGGCGGCAACGAATGCGCGAACGGCTCTCAACGCCGGCGTCACCACCCTGAGGGACAACGGTGCAAAGAATCGCGTTGCCTTCTCTCTGCGTACCGGCGTTGAACAGAGCCTGGCGGTATCACCCCGGCTCAATATTTGCGGGAGACCAATCACCATCACCGGCGGACATATGTGGTACTTCGGCTCGGAGGCCGATGGTGTCGACGCGGTGCGCGCAGAAGTAAGAAAGCTCATCAAGGAAGGCGCGGACTATATCAAGATTGTGGCAACCGGCGGTTCAACCCGTTCTTCCTTTCCCAATTTGCCGTCATACACGGTGGAAGAGCTTTGCGCAATTACCGATGAAGCGCGAAAGTTCGATAAGCTCACAGCGGCACACTGTGCATCTTCTGAAGGCACTGCAAATTGTCTGGATGCCGATGTTGATATGATTATCCACTGCCAGTTCCGGGACGCAGACGGCAGTTATTCCTTCAGGGAAGACCTGGCCGAACAGATCGTCAAAGCGAACGCATGGGTCAACCCTACGCTGTACACCTCCATGGCGACCGTCATCAGGCTCAATAAAAAACGAAGCCGAGAGCCGCTTAGCCAAACGGAGGAGCGGCTGATTGAAGACCGGCAAAAACGGTATGATGAGCATCTCGAAGGTATGCGGCGGTTGTTGGAGATGGGTGCTAAAATGGTAGCCGGTTCTGATTCACCGTGGCTGGATTATGCACCCGGCGGGTTCGTCCACGAGATCAAGGCGCTTGCTGAGGCCGGCATGTCGAACACCAGGGCGATAATTGCGGGGAC
>CAZHXC010000484.1:0-1710 GCA_964536145.1 uncultured Spirochaetales bacterium
GCTTTGGCATCCCGCACATACGAAAAACCCCTATCGTGTAATGACTTACGTTCTTGGTGCTCGTCCGAAAGGTGGGTTTTTCGATGTGCCCATAAGTCCATCATAGCCGGAAGCGGCTTCAAGGTGAAGATGCCTCTTCGCCCGGGCAACAGCTTCTTCAACGGTATCGTTTACCCAGCAATGTATGCTGTTTTCCACCAGTACGTTGGCGAAAATGCCGATTGAATAGAGCGCGTTATAAGCGATAATTGCATTGGGGCTGTCGTGATAGCTGCCATAGATGGCGTGGGCGCTGACAACGACATCGTGGGGTTCTACAGCGGCCTCTTCCCAGGTGGAGGGGACGGTGTCGATATTGTCCATCCCCGCTTCATTGATATTTTCGCACAGAATCGCCCGCATATCGGCAGACGGCTCAACGGCAGTGACGTTTCCGGCGGTGGCTGCTATCGGAATTGTCCACCGGCCGCCCCCAGCGCCTATGTCGAGAACCGTATCCTTATTATCGATTTTCTCGAGAACGAAGTTCAGGAGATCATCAGGCCTCTGTTTCTTCTTTCCCACGTGGGCTTTATACCTGCTCACGAGAGAAGTGTTTGAGGAAGAAGTGTTCATGTTGACGAGCTCACGCCAGAGCGCGAGCCAGTCAGTCTCCATCTGCAATGAGTATTCCTTGCGTAGTGCTCTTATTTATCCGACTAATGTGCTTAACTATAGTCCGGTGGCGAGCAGATTGTCAATCGAAGGCTAAGTCTGTGAAGCTTCAGGCTCCTACTTCCGCCGCGTGGCCGCCTGGACAGCTTCGGCTATTCGACGTTGAATGCCCGCCAACGATGATCTGGCGTCCCTGGCGGTATTTTGGGCCGATATATAGTTTTCCTGTGCAAAATCATCTTCCGCCGCTGCAATTTCCTGAGCCACGGCATCGAGTTCTCTTGTCGTTGCGGAAGTGTCGAGGGTGAGCCCCCGGACCTCCCCGGCCGCGGCCAATGCTTGTTCTACTTCATTGAGGAGATCTGTTGCCTCGGATATAGCCGCTGAAGCGTCATTTCTTGCGTCTTCTTTCGCTGCGGCCCCGTCAACTATCGCCTGTTCGGCGGCGGACACCGCTTCGAGCGCAAGGGATCTCGCTGAGTCATACTCCTCTTCTTCCGCGGCTCTCTCCATGCGTCTGACTAGACTATGGGCACGGGTTATCGATTCAGGTGCGTATTCAACGGCATCGGCATTGTCTTCAGCACGGGCCAGGGCGGATCTTGCCGCATCCATTTCTTCCGTAGGTGGATTTGCGCAGGCCGCGAGGGCCAAGAAGGCCGCAAACAGAATTAGTATGCCAAGTATGTGTTTTCCGTACATTGTGAACTCCTCTCTACTATTCACTTTTTTCCTCTACCATATATATCGGTACAATATACAAATGTAATAAAAACCTCCCAGCGGGCAAACCGTTACACAGGAAACTGGATTTCCTGTATTCTGTACCAATGCAGAGATCCGCCGGCCCGCTACGCCTTTTCGTAACCGTTGTTGTCGCAATGCTTGCCGGATTGCTTGTACCTCCCGCTTCAAAGCATACACCCGACGGCCGGCTTTTTACACATCTCTCTGCATACAGGTCTGTGACCGATCCTGATCCGTCGATACTCATCATTGAACGTCCTGCGGAAGTCTCATCAGGCGTGCCGGTGCGCCAAGGCAACCTTAACCTTT
>CAZHXC010000484.1:1728-3054 GCA_964536145.1 uncultured Spirochaetales bacterium
ATACTCGCGGAAATGGGGGCCAAGGAGGCGCTTCTGACCTTGCCGGGAGACCTCCCGACCGCCGTCACGGAGACTCCTCCGCGAGAGCCATCGGGTGCCGCCACGGAAATCTCCCGGGCTGAGGACGAGCAGATCAGTGAACGTATCACCAAAGAGTTCGATGGCATCAAGAAGAACGTAGAGACTCTTTTTAACGGTATCCGCTTCGGATCCGTCAAACCTCAGGAGGCAGCTGATTTTGTGGATAATTTGCTGCTTCTCATCGATGAAAGCGGCGAGCGTCTTCTCGATGATATACTCCATGCGGAGGCGAGGGGTGCTCTGTTGCTCGAGAAGGCACGACGGGTATTTGGAGAGGAAAACCTGGGTAATACACCGTCGGATCTGGGCTATGTATTTCCGGACTATGAGGGCGCATTCGCCGTTACCGATTATCCGTCGGTAACCGATAACGAGCTGCCTTTCCGCCGTCTATCGATAGAACCGATCTACCGGTACATCGGGCTCGAACAGGAGCTCGCTCTTCTTGTCGACGGGATGGAGGATGCCGGCTACTTCACCGGTGTTCAGCCTGAAATGCAGCCTGCCATATTAGCGGATCAGGTGGAGGCGTTACGCAATGAGCTCCTCGATGCCCCGGGACCGGCGGCAAAGAGAAGCTGGCTTGATGCGAAAGAAACATATGTACAATCCCTGCACAACGTGCTCAACGGCGATGTGGAGGCCGGGCTCGACGAGGGCTTCGCGCGCCTGCTACAGGAAAACGAGGACGATGAGGCGGACCGTATAGACGACCTCAGAGAGCGGCTCGCCGGGACGTTCCGTGAGCTCCGGCAAACCTTCACCGAGTATTCAGCCCTTCGCAGTGAGCTGGCGGAAAAGCTCGCCGGCGCCTGCTGCATTGTCGGAACGGCGCCTGATCCTTACCGGGAGAACGCGGCCGTTTGGTCTCAACCAACTGCAGCAGAAACCGCTGCAGCCCGGATTCGCAGCATCCGTCTCGAACGTTTCAACGTTGTTCTTACCGATTTCAAGGAGAAAGCCTTTTTGGCGGTACCGGGTGTTCTTTTTGCCGTCCTTCTCTCCCTTTTGAGCCCCGCCCTGACGCTGCTTGTCGGATTTCTTTTGGTAATCGCGACGTTGGCCGGCTACGGTTTCCTGTTTGTCACCACCGGCATTTTTGTGCATCCGGGCTACGCGGCCGTGGTGCCGGCGGCTGCGATGGTTGCGTCATTTACGGTGTATTTCTTATCACGCGAGAGGTTTGTACGGCCCGTGCCGGCACTCGTGGACCACCCGTCGGCGCCCGGGGGGGGCGAAGATCTC
>CAZHXC010000485.1:0-2372 GCA_964536145.1 uncultured Spirochaetales bacterium
GAGAAGCAGGGTGATATTCAGACCACGGGTATCCGAACCGTATTGGAGAAGCCCGTTCCTGCCGAAGGCCCTTGATCACGGCGTGGGCACGGGGGTGCGTATCGTTGAGATCGAAAAGGACAATGATTCGGACCCGAGGCTGGTGTACGACCCGACTCACCCGGACGCAATCAAAACCGGAAAAAACGCGGGCTACGTTGAATATCCGAACGTGAACGTGGTCCAGGAGATGGTAGATATGATATCGGCATCCAGGTCTTATGAGGCGAACTCTGCGGTGATAAACGGCTCAAAATCGATGTTCGCCAGGGCTCTGGAGATTGGGAGGTAATTATGGCATTTTTATCAGCCCTTGACGTGGTTGGGGATACGATAAACCTGACGAGAACGCACCCGGGTCATCTGCGGGGCTTAGGCGACACCGCGGAGCCGGGTAGCGGTGGCGATTTTGGCAATTTGCTCATGAAGGCCCTGAACGGGGTCAACGATATGCAGCAGGAGAGCCAGAGCCTCGCCACCAGGATGATAACCGAACCGGATTCGGTTGATCCCCATGATGTAACCATCGCCATGGCCAAGGCGAATCTCTCGGTATCGATGACAAAAGCAGTCGTCGACCGGGCGCTGCAGGCCTATACCAACATCATAAACTTGAGGTAGCCGGCCTGTAAAAATACAAGATAATCGGCTATGTGTACTGGGAGGGGCACATGAACGAGTGGCTTAGAAGAATCATAGATCAGATAAAAACGCTGTGGGGCAAGTGGACAGCCGTCCAGAAGATCATTCTTTTCGCGGTTGTCGGCGGAACTTTGCTCGCACTCATTCTCCTCATCATACTGTCGGCACGGCCGAGCATGGTGCCTCTCATCACCTCACCGATTACCGATGAGACGACCAGAGAGCAGATATCGGTGCGTCTCGACGAGGAGGGAGTGGAACACACGATTACCGCCGAAGGGAGAATTCTCGTCGAGGACCAGCAAACCGCCAGAAGGATGGTGGCGCTGCTCGCCCGGGAGGATTTGATACCGGACGAGACATCCCCCTGGGACGTATTCAAGATGGACAGGTGGACCGTCACCGATTTTGAGCGGAAGGTCAACCTCCGGGAAGCGCTTACCATGCAGCTCGAACGCTTTATTGAAGCTCTCCCTGAAGTGGATTCGGCAGATGTCATTCTAGTGACGCCGGAGGAAGAGATTTTCGTAGAGAATCAGAACCCCGTGAGTGTGTCGATCATACTGACCCCCGCGCCGGGGGCTGACATCGCCACAAACCGGAAGAAGCTCGAGGGCATCGAGACTCTTGTCATGAAGGCGGTGGAGGGTCTTGCTTCGGAAAATATCGCCATAACCGATCACAACGGCATACTGCTGAACGATTTTGCCGGGCTTGCCGAGTTCGATGACATGGAGCTCGCAAAGCGGCAGTTGCGGGAAAAGACGGCTCTTGAAGGCCAGTACAAGTCGAGAATTATGAGTGAGCTCTCAAGGATTTTCTCTCCAAAGCGCGTGCGGGTGACTGGTGTAGCGATCGATCTCAACTTTGACAAAAAGACTGAGACCACCAAGGAGTTTTTCCCGATTACGATGACACCTGAAGATCCGACAACGCCGTATCCGGACAGGGAAGTGGTAAGCAACGTGTTGCGTTCACGGGAACAGATAGACGAGACGTTCAAAGGTACCGGCTTCAATCCGGAAGGACCTCCCGGACAGGAGGGCCAGACGCCGCCGGCGTATCAGGATCTCGATAACCTCGTAGGCGAGTACGAAAACAAGTCTTCAAAGGAAAACTACGAGGTAAACGAACGGAATACCGTGTCCGAGCGCAGCCCCTGGCAGATCGAACGTATCACAACTTCGGTTGTCATTGATGGCATCTGGAAATGGGAGTATGATGATAATGGGGAAGTGGTGCTCAACCCGGACGGAAGTATAAGCAGAACCTATACTCCGGTCAGCTCTGAAGATCTGGCAAAGGCGCAGGCCCTCGTAGAGGGTGCAATCGGATTTGACCGCGGCCGGGAGGACCAGGTGACCGTTACGCACCTCCAGTTCGACAGAACCGAAGAGCACGAGCAGGAGGACGAGAAGTTCAGAAATCAGGCACGTGTCAGACAGACGGTGCTGTACTCGCTCCTTGGTGTCGCGGCGGTCGTCGTCGCGTTTATAGCATTTAGGTTTATTTCGCGGGAACTCGAGCGGCGCAGAAGGCTCAGAGAGGAGGAACTCTCGCGGCAGCATCAGGCCATGCGTGAGGCGGCTCTCCGGAGCGCTGAAGAGGAAGGACTCGAGGTCGAAATGTCTGTGGAAGAACGGGCAAGACTGGAAATGCAGGAGAACGCGGTGAATATGGCCAGGGAGCAT
>CAZHXC010000485.1:2382-3052 GCA_964536145.1 uncultured Spirochaetales bacterium
ACAGCTGATTAGAACGTGGCTGGTAGAGGAGTAACCATATGGCAAAGCAGGCAGCTTCGCAGGCGGCGACGACCGCCGCTGCCGGTGGAACAAAAAAACCGGGTATAAAGAAAGAGCTCACCGGACGACAGAAGGCGGCGATATTTCTTGTTACCCTGGGATCCGAAATATCGTCCGAGATATTCAAGCATCTGCGGGAAGACGAGATTGAAGCCCTGACCTTTGAAATTGCCCGTCTTGATACGATAGAAGCGGAAGACAGGGACAAGGTGTTGCTCGAGTTCAAAGAGCTTATGATGGCCCAGGATTTCATCTCTTCCGGCGGCATCGACTACGCAAGAGAGCTGCTCGAGAAATCTTTGGGCTCGCAGAAAGCCGTAGACATCATCAACAGGCTGACAAGCTCGCTGCAGGTGAGACCGTTTGACTTTATCAGACGTACAGACCCGGCGCACCTGTTGAACTTCATACAGCAGGAGCATCCGCAGACCATTGCTCTCATCCTTGCCTATCTCGAGCCGCAGAAGGCTTCGATCATATTGGGGAGTCTGCCTCATGAATCTCAGTCGGATGTGGCCAAGCGTATCGCAACCATGGACCGGACCTCTCCGGAGACCCTTCGCGAGGTAGAGCGCGTTCTCGAGAAAAAACTCTCTACTCTCTCACAGGA
>CAZHXC010000486.1:0-3034 GCA_964536145.1 uncultured Spirochaetales bacterium
TGCCATGCCCTGCTCGAAGAGAAGCTTGGTACGAGGACAGGCGGTTTCCGGGTCCCCACGAAATTGCGCATGGAGCTCAATGACAGGGAGCTCGAATCGGTAATCCGGGATGCCGAGAGCCTTGTATCCAGGTTCCTTGCCTCCCCGGCGGCAGAGCTCTGGGACGGGGCCCTCACGGTTGAAACCGAAGTTCCCTTTCTCCTGCGTTTCGAGAGGAACAGTCGCTACGCCTTTATTTCCGGTGTGATAGACCTGCTTCTCGAGAGAAACGACGAATTTCTCATAATTGATTTCAAAACCGACAGGGTTTTACGCCACGGTGAGTATCACACCCAGGCTGAGGTGTACAGAGAAGCGGTCAGGCAATGGACGAAAAAACCGGTCCGTTGCTGTATTGCGTATCTGCGGAACGGCTCGCTTGTTGAGGTCCCACCCCGGCCGCTCCCCGATTTTTTTGCGATAACCGGGCGTAGCTTGCCGGTCCCTACCAGTGAATGAGATTGCCCCCGTAGGTGAGGCCTCCGCCAAAACCGATTGTGAGAATCATGTCACCGCGTCTTAGCAGGTCCTTTTGAATCATTTCGTTGAGGGCAATCGGGATACTTGCGGCGGAGGTGTTCGCAAACTCGTTCATATTTGTGTAGAACTTTTCAAACGGAACCTTCATGCGTTTTGCCGCCGCTTTTATTATTCTCAAATTCGCCTGGTGCGGAACGATATAGGCGATATTGTCTATGTGCTCGTTGTTATCTGTAAGCAGCCTTTCAACCGTTTCACACAGAGCTCTGACTGCAAACTTGTAGACTTTTTGTCCGTCCATATGCACGTACGGGCGGTCAACCTTCTCCTCCTTCTGGAGCGTTCTGTTTCCAGGGCCCGTAAACTTCAGGAAATCGGCGCCTGAACCGTCGCACCTGAGGATGCTGTGCCTGATATTGCTCAAAGGCGATTCGCGATTGTCCGTCAAAACCGCCGCCCCGGCGCCGTCTCCAAACAGCACACAGGTATTTCTGTCTTTCCAGTCGGTAACCCGGGAGAGCACTTCCGTGCCTATGACGAGGGCGTTTCGGCTCGACCCTGACTCCATGAACGCCTTTGCGGTTTCGAGTGCGTAGATAAAGCCGGTGCAGGCGGCAAAAATATCCATCGCGCCGGCATTGTCTGCACCAAGCCGGTGCTGAATAAGCGCCGCGGTTGAGGGTATGCCAAAATAATCCGGGGTGGCCGTAGCCAGGACAATGAGATCGAGCTCCTCGGGTGATAATTTCGCGTTTTCCAATGCGGCTAAAGAGGCCTTATATGCAAGATCACTGGCTGCTTCATCATCTGCAGCGATATGGCGATTGTGGATACCGGTGTGCGAGTAAATCCACTCATCCGAGGTATCTACGATTTTTGCCAGATCATCATTGCTCATCCTGCGCGAAGGTACATATGCGCCTATTGATTTGATATATGCCTTGACAGGTCCGTTTCGCATTATCACTCCGTGGGCGATTTAGGTTCTGGCAATAGTATAGGCACCTCGCAGCTAGGTCAAGATAAAGTAAAAGTTCTGCAAAAGTAGCGCAGTGGCTAAAATTACAAAAAATCGCGAATATTATGCAGTAGTTAACCGTTAATTAAAGATAAGGGGGGTTGCGCAATTGTGGCCGCTCGCGGCCCCGATTCAATAAGATTGGCGTTGCGGGACGGTCTGAATTCACCCGTCGCCATATTCTATAAGTCTGGAGTAGTTATGAACCTGATAGGCGTTATCAGCACGGACGCCGATATAAACGCGTTGATTCAGAGCGAATTCGAGTCACGGTTCGCCGGCCGGTATTTGCTGCGGTATCCAAATGAGAACGAAATTCTCGAGTTCCTGAATTTCGACCTCCCGGAGATCGTGATTTTCAACTTTTCAGACCCGCAAATCGATACGATAGCAATCATCGACCAGGTGCGAAACGATACCTGGCTTCACAACTTTGGGATCATTGGGCTGTACAATCCAAACCAGCACAAAGAGGAAGACCTGCTCGATGAATTGAAAAACGTCAATATTCTCGCTCTTTTAAACTTCAACCGTATTCGATCCCATATCGCAAGAAGTGTTCAAATCATTGATGAAAACAGGCAGATCATATTTCAGAGCGAGTTATCGAGCCGCCTGTTTGAACGGGCATCGGGCTCCTTTGTTCTCGAAAACGACGTGCTGGCTTCTTCCATCTACGCGAGCATAGCGGCGACCACCCTCGCCCAACGGGGCTTCATAAACGCAGACACCAAAATGCACATCCAGCTCGCCCTCGCGGAACTGTTGGTAAACGCCATCGAGCATGGTAACTGCGGCATTACTTTCGAGGAGAAATCGCAGTTTCTTGATGACGACTTGAGCGTTGTCGATCTTGTGCAGGAGAAGTGCAAAAACCCGGTGATTGCCGCCAAGAAGGTAGATTTTGAGTATGACATCAGGCCCGATTCCACCAGGTTTATCATTCGTGACCAGGGCGACGGATTTGATGTTCAGTCATTGAGCGACAAACTCAAGGCCGAAGGCGAGATGGCTCTCCACGGACGCGGAATCCGCATGGCCGCCGCTCTTGCTAGTAAGCTCTCGTACAACAAGAAGGGGAACGAGGTTTCAGTCACTTTTCCCCATGACAAAGTGGTTACCAGAGATACTCCGGCGGGATTTGCAAATCAGGAAGAAGTTGTGGTCAAAAAGAATGACATTATCTTCCGTGAGGGTGAACTGAGCAACTTCCTCTATTATATTTCGAGCGGAACATACAGCGTTTTTCACAAATCCCAGCATATCGGCATGATCACCCCTGCCGACATTTTTATGGGTGAAATGTCGTTTCTACTCAATAACCGCCGGAGCGCAACCGTCCGCGCCGAAGGGCCGGGAAAGTTGATCAAACTATCGCGAAAAGCGTTTGTTTCGGTTATCAAAGAGTTCCCGCATTACGGGATCTTTCTGTCAAAGCTCCTCGCAAGAAAACTTGTCCGCGCCAACCTGCGAAATGCCCTTATACAACAGCGCAAA
>CAZHXC010000487.1:0-3003 GCA_964536145.1 uncultured Spirochaetales bacterium
CTGGCCACACTCCTCCTGATCCTCCTTGCCGGTTGCGGGGCAAACGCGAGTGGAAACGATGACGAGGCCGCGGCGCCCGCCCGCAGCTTTGAAGAGGACCCCGGGACCCTCGAGGACAGACTGCGAATGGTTGAGCTTCAGATAGAGTCGAGGGGCATCGACGACACGGATGTCATTGAAGCGATGGAATCGGTACCGAGACACCTGTTTATGCCGCCATCGACACGAAACCGTGCCTACGAGGACCACGCGGTGCCCATCGGTGACGGACAGACGATTTCTCAGCCCTACATCGTCGCGCTCATGACCGAAAGCCTCGGACTCGAAGAGGACTACCGCGTCCTCGAAATCGGTACCGGCTCAGGTTATCAGGCCGCGGTGCTCTCCGAGATAGTCGCTGAGGTATTCACCATCGAAATACGGGAGCTTCTTTATGAGCGGGCAACACAGACGCTCGAAGAGCTCCAATATGAGAATGTGAAAACGAAACACGGGGATGGATACTACGGCTGGGAGAAGCATGCTCCCTTTGATGCGATCATGATTACCGCGGCGGTCGATCACATCCCCCGGCCGCTGATCAGGCAGCTGAAGGAAGGAGGGAAACTCATCCTGCCTCTCGGCGACCCCTACAGTTTTCAGGACCTTGTGCTCGTGGAGAAGCAGGGAGATGATGTCACCGTGGAGTTCGTCACCGGGGTATTATTTGTACCGATGACCGGAAAGGCGCTGGAATAGAGAACCGTGACTTTCGCTTCCGTCTTTCTGGTTTCCCTTTCAACCCTCTTTTTCGAAGTCCTCATCAACAGAGCGTTTGCAATCACCCAGTGGAGTCATCTGGCGTTTATGGTGATCGGTATTGCCATGTTCGGTTTGAGCGCCGGAAGCGTGTGGGTCCATGTGCGAATGTTCAAACAAACCCTGGTGAGAAAACGGCACCTCGCCGGGCCGGCGGTTGCCGCGGGCGCAAGCATCATCATCTCCTGGATATGTGTCAATCTGATTCCTTTCAACACAATCGAGCTCCCCTTCAGCCGTATTCAGATAGTGTATCTCGCCTTGGTCTTTCTCTTTCTTTCGCTTCCCTTCTTCTTTGCCGGTGTGGTATCTGCGGCAGGATTCGCTACCGAAAGCGGAAAGCCCGGCGGTGTGTACGCAGCGTCAATGACCGGAAGCGCGGCCGGCGCCTTGCTTCCGGTCGCCCTTCTCCCTGCAATCGGCTTTACCGGCTGCATCATCTTTGCGGCGGTTATCCCTGTTTTGCCGGTGTTTGCCGGTGGAAATTGGAAGTCGCGGGCCGCCGCCGCGGCGGCCACGGTTGCCATTTTGTCGCTCCTCTTTTTTCCCGCGCTGCTCGAACCACATCCGTCGTCCTACAAACAGCTCGAACGCTACCTGCAGCATCCCGGCGCGGAAATCACAAGCAGAAAGGACACCATCAACGGCCGTGTGGAAACCTATACCGGGACGGGTTTCAGGTCCGCCCCCGGATTAAGCCTTAGCTACACCGGTGACATTCCTTCACAAACAGGGGTGTTCATCGATGCGAGCTCCCCTGTGGCGCTATACGCAGGAAGTGGTCCGGAGGATTTCAACTTTGCCGTCGAAAGCGTTGGAGCGGCAGCCTACGCCGCGCTCCCGGATCCGCAAAACGTGCTTATCTATCTCGAAAGCGGCGGTTCAGCGATAGCCACGGCCCTTGCCTCATCGGCTTCGGAGCTGACAATAATCGACCGCAACAAAACCCGCGCCGCGATCGTAGCGGATCACTACGAGGCCTTTGACATATCGGTAATCCCCGGCCCGCCACGTCAGCGGGTGGCGGCTACTCAAAAACATTACGACATCATCGCGGTTGACCACTTAGGCACCACAACACCCGGCCTGATCAGCATCAATGAAGACTACACCCTCACGATAGAGAGCGTGCAAGCCTTGTATGGGAAACTCACCGAGAATGGAATAGTTACAATTTCCAGGAGGCTGCAGGTTCCGCCGTCGGATTCGCTCAAGCTGTTTGCTACCGTTTATACCGCTTTGAAAGGTGCCGGGGTCCCGGATCCTGCATCGCATATGTGCATGCTGAGGACCTTCAATATCTACACGCTTCTCTTCAGCCGGGCGCCGTTTAGCGCGGCGGCTATGTCACATATCAGAACGTTTGCCGAAGACCTGAGCTTTGACCTTGTGTTTTTGAAAGGACTCGAGCCTTCAGAGGTAAACCGATTCAACCGGAGAGATGAGGCGATCTATTTTGAGAGAATCGCCCGCCGGCACGGCGAGCTCGAGTCATCAACCGCGGAGTATTCCTCCGAGTATATTCTCAATGTTTCAGAGTCTTCGGATAACTTGCCGTATTTTAACAGGTTCATCAGGTGGACGAGAATCGATGATCTCTATGAAGTCACCGGACGGAGATCACATGCCTTTTATTTCACCGGGGAGATTCTAATTGTCGCGGTCTTCGCCATATCCCTCATATTATCGATATCCATCATCATGACACCCGCGCTGGTAATCGGACGGGAGAAGGCCCGGGCTCAGATGCTTTCGGCGCTTGCATTCGCGTGTATCGGTACGGGATTCATGTTTTTCGAGCTGGCCTGGATCAAGCGGATTCCTCCGGTAACCGGAGACCTTACGAGCTTTGCGGCGGTGATTGCCTCGCTGCTCGTCACCTCGGGTGTAGGCGGATGGGCATCGGAGAGGATGAGCGCCGGGAAACTTCCGTCGATAGCCGTCGGTGCAACCATGGCCGTCGTGGTTTCCGCCGGCGCGATGCATCTCATCATGCCGATAGCACCCGCACTCCCCTCACCGCTCGCCTGGATGGTCACGCTCCTTCCGGCTGCCCTGCCGGGCTTTTTTATGGGAATGCTTCTCCCGCTCATTATGCGCAGCTTGTGCAGATCCGAAGCGGAGCGCGTCTTTGGATGGGCGGTCAACGGCACGTTTTCAGTGCTTGCCTCCACGCTCGCTGCCGGGGTTGCGCTCTTTGCCGGG
>CAZHXC010000488.1:0-2998 GCA_964536145.1 uncultured Spirochaetales bacterium
GAGTATTCTGGTGGTCTCAAAGGCCATCATCATCCCAATTACCAGCGTAAACACACCGATGCCCGTGTAGATGACCTCTTTGAATCTCTCGTTGACGCGTTTGTTGAAAAGGAGCCCGATGAACGAGCCGATGAGAACGGTTATGCAGTTGACAATGGTGGCTATCATGATCCGCCGATTATACCTGTTGGCCGGGGGCGATGGGAAGTGAAGCCCGCGCGAGGAGCCACCTGCGCCGCAATGTTAGGAATTGCTAAGTGTGTTAATGATTGACCGAAAAAAGTCGATTATGTTAGTATGAACACCGTTGTAAAAGGAGGAACCTATGGCTGATAGCCAGGGCGCTCCTAATCAAACTGTTTCAGCGCAAACTGAAAAGATTTATTGCGCGAACTGCATCAATTGCAAGCTGGTACGCACACCCAGCGGCAACGCAAATCAGTACTACCTGAGAGTTCGTTGCGCCGCCGGAAAATGGAAGAAGAAACTTGGTGGAGAGAAGTTCTACAAGTACTTCACGGTTGCGCGCAGAAGTCTTGATGAGTGCGATGCGTACGAACCAATGGGTGATGCGCGGGAGTTCATACGAGATCTACGGAAAAGCCTGCCGATCAAAGACGAGCTCTACACACACTAAAGCATCCCAGCAAGGCAACAGAATAAAGGCACTCACATGAAGAAACACCTTCTTATGGTACTGTCCCTTGCCGCAATCATTACCGCCTGTTACTCCACCCCTGATTACATCCCGGAAGATTTGAAGCCCCGGGAATACTTTCAGCTCGCTCAGGAGGCGGTGGTAGAACGTCAGGATTATGAAACGGCGCTTTTCTACTATCAGACCTTTCTTGAGCGGTATCCCGATGATATCCAACGCGGCATAGAGGCGGAATACGAGATCGCCTTTATCAGGTACAAGCAGAACGACCCCGCCGCCGAACAGCTGTTCAGAGATCTTCTCGCCAGATACGAGGAGGAAGGAGCGGAGCTTCTGCCGGCATGGCCCAAAGCACTCGCTGAAAAACTGCTCGCCGGGATAACCGCTTCAAAAAGGCAATCTACTGCGGAAGAATAATGGTGTGGAGCTCCACTCCCGCCGATTTTGCATCGGCATACACCATTTCCTTTGTAACCGAACCTCGCGGCCGTGGATGCGGCGGCGCATCTCCAACAAGCACAATCATCTTTGACTCCGATGCCCAGGGAAAACCGTGGACTCCGGCGTACAGCGCCTCGTGCACCGCTTCAGGTATATCACGCCCGCCGAATACCCGGATCGAGTCAAGAACACGTTGCGCTGAAGTGAGATCCGGTTCAAATGGAACGATCCTCGTGACGTACTGATCCATGTAATCCTTATAGAAAACTATGCCAAATCTCAGCTGATCGTACCCTGAGGCAATCTCTTCGAGTAGCGGCACCAGTGATGATCTGAGGTACGGCATGTCGTTCTTCATGCTTTCGGTGGTATCCAGAGCAAGCACGAGATCAAGGCTCCTGCCGCCCTTATCTCCCACAAGATCCCTCAGCTTATCGAGAATATCCCCCTCCCCGGTTGAGAGTATCGCCTCACCGCCGCCCTCGGTTGCTATCTCACGGTAATCTTTGAGGGTGTCTTCCATGTAGTTATCTTCAGGCGGACCTTCAAGCGGCTTCTGCACGAGCCGCATGAGAAAGGGGTTGTCCCTGAATCCACCGTCGTAATCGGCATATTTGAGGGGGAAGGTTCTGAGGTTGAGATAGGTTCCATCGAGTATTTGTACTTCGCCCGAACGCGACCATGCGTATCCGTATTCGACAACATAGGGGATGTAGATGTGAAAGGCCTCTCCAAATGGTTCGTATGGCTCAGGAGAGGAATCGATGAGTGAATAGATTCCTCTCGAGGAGTCGAGGAACTCGCCGTCAAGCTTACGTCTTTCATCACCGTTTACCGGATGATGTACCGGATTACGCAGCGCATAGACCGGCTCTTTCCGTGCGGGGTCCGCGGTAGATTCGGTAATTAACACACTTCCCACACCCGGCTTTTTCCGTATCCACAGATGGTAGCCGCCGTCCTTTCCCTGTTCCATGATAAGATCGGCAGGACCTATCGACAAATCCTGACCGGCGGCCGCGGTAACCGGAAAAATGAACGCGATTAACAACAGAAACGTCCTCATACTACCATCATCGGAATTATTTGCGCGGTTTTTGAGTGTAGCGCCAAGTGAGAAACGGCACGCGCGCGGCACTTGGCCGAACGCCGCAATTGATGTAATTTCTTAGGTATGGCAAATAACGATTCATCTGTGGTAATCGGCTCGGATCATGGAGCATTGGAGCTGAAAGCCCAAATAAAAACCTACCTGGAAGAGAGGGGGTACACCGTCAACGATGTTGGTACCCACACTACCGATTCAGTGGATTATCCCGATTTCAGCAAGGCTGTGTGCGAAACCTATCTCGGAGGCGGATACGCCTTTGGCATTGTCCTCTGCGGTACAGGGATCGGGGCGTCTATAGCGGCGAATAAGATCAAAGGCATTCGCTGCGCCTTGGTCCATGACAGATACACCGCGGAAATGTCGAAAGCGCACAACAACGCCAATATCATCGCTTTAGGCGGACGAATCGAGTATTCCGATCCGGTGGAATCGATACTTGATGCGTACATCGATACCGAGTTTGAAGGCGGGCGGCACTCGAGAAGGATAGGCAAAATCAGTGCGCTCGATGAGGCGGGCTAACCTACTTCGAGTACCGCGGGAAAGGGCACGTTCCCGCTGCCGGTGACACTCCTGAAGTAGCGAAACCGTTGCAAAAAGCGTTCTATGAACGCACAATCTCTCCCGTAACTCTCCGGAATCTCGAAGAAGACGTACCACTGCTCTTCCGCCTGGTAGATATAGTGGAGCGTGCCGTTTTCAACGGTAAACGAAACCGGCAACGTGCCGCATCGCCGTGTGACCCATCCGGAAGGGATAACGATGTCCTCTTCAGAATACCGAACGGT